>JBBFME010000007.1:0-36767 GCA_037478695.1 Pseudothermotoga sp. | reverse complement strand
CTGGCAAATCAACGTTGCTCAGGTTGATAGCCAGTGTCTTGAAGCCGAGTTCGGGAACCATCAAATTAAACGGTCAATCCATCTACCAAGTTAGAGAATACTTTCAGATGATAGGTTTTGTCATGCAGTATGCAGAAGATTCCTTTTGTTGTGACACCGTCTTTGAAGAAATAGCATTCGCTTCTAAGAACTTTGGATTAGATGGCGTAGAAGAGCGAGTTGTTGCTGCTGCAAGACTTGTAGGGCTGAACGATATTTGTCTTTCGAGTAGCCCTTACGAACTTTCAAGTGGAGAAGCACGCAGAGTTGCGATTGCATCGGTATTGGCACACGATCCTTTTCTGCTGATCTTGGACGAACCTTTTGTCGGACTTGACAAAGAAGGAAAAATAGCTGTCAGAAAGATTCTTGAGAAATATAAGGCTCTTGATAGAGCCATCGTTGTCGTCTCTCACCAAATTTCGTATCTGAAAGATCTCATCAACCAGGGTTTCGTACTCGAGAATGGATCTCTGTTGCCAATGAAATGGAATTAGCAAAAAAGAGGAAGCTTATTTCGAAGACTTCCTCTTTCGATTAAATACCTATTGTTTGACTTACAGATATAATGTAGTGATAGAGTTCTTGTTTCCTTAGTTGGAGAATAGAGTTTTGATCTGTACAGACATCATTTCGATTGATCTGAAACCTACTTGTCTTAGAAGACTTTTTGTATCGTCGTGTCGATAGTCTTTTTTCAGGAACAGAGGATCACTCTTGACAGTTTTTACATCTTCCCTGCGGAACTCCTTGTTTCTTGGTGAAAACTCTTTCTTTGAATTTGATTCTGTATTTTCGACTTTGTAGCTACTTGAGCATGGAAGTTTCTAAATCATCAAATCAGCTGTTCTGATTTTATGTACTTAATATAACAAATAAGGTGAAGTTCTTCTGAGAGAGTAGACCTATCCCACTGTACAAAGCCGACTTTTCACCAAGATCTTGGTAGGCGCCTTTTTTGTTCCACCATATATTATATGATAGTGAAAAAAGGAACAATAAACGAAAGAACTCTCTAATGGCTGATTGAAGTCGCTTTTTGACTGAAAAGCATCTCAGAGAGCGTGTTTTAGAACTTAGCTTGTGCTAAATTAAGGCATTCAAAAAAGCCCCATTCAGAGAACTTGACAGCTTCTAAGCAAAGCATTTTGTACTTAGGAGCAGGTATCATGAAATGTGTTCACTTTTGTGCTGCTGAGTTTACTGACTCGAATACAGGTGGCAAGCAACCCAGTGCCCTGCCTCAATCTCTTTGAGTTGAGGTTCGACTTCACCACATACTTTCATCGAACTTGGACACCTTGTCACAAACCTACAACCTTGCGGAGGATTGATGGGACTTGGCACATCTCCGGCCAAAATGATCTTTTGCTTTCTCAACTTTGGATTTGGCACTGGAACAGCAGAAATGAGCGCCTTTGTATAAGGATGAAGTGGGTTGAGGTACAATTCCTCACTTTGAGCTATCTCGACAAGCTTTCCAAGATACATGACTCCAATTCGATGAGATATGTACTTCACCACATTCAAAGCGTGTGAAATGAACAGATAGGTTACGCCAAGCCTTTGCTGAAGTTCTTCAAGCAGTTTCAGTATTTGGCTCTGTATTGAGACATCTAAGGCAGAAACGGCTTCATCGCAGACGATCAGGTCTGGTTCAGTTGAAAGAGCCCTTGCTATACAGATTCTCTGTCTTTGACCTCCGGAGAACTCATGGGGGTATCTGTTTATGTGCTCCTCTGAAAGTCCTACCAAATGTAGTAGTTCTTTTACTCTATGCGTGGCATTTTTCGAATCAACTATGCCATGGTAGACCATTGCCTCACCTATGATGTCTTTTATGGTGAGTCTTGGATTCAACGAACTGTATGGATCTTGAAAGATTATCTGCATCTTAGGACGAAGTCTTCTGAGTTCCTTGTCCTTCATGTTCGTTATGTCTGTTCCTTTGAAGATGATCTTGCCTTTTGTTGGTTCTACAAGCCTTAAGACACACCTGCCAACGGTGGTCTTTCCACAACCACTCTCGCCCACCAAACCAAAGGTCTCACCTTTATTCATATGAAAACTCACGCCATCTACTGCCTTAACGTTGGCGATGGTCTTTTGAAAGATTCCCCCTTTTATCGGAAAGTACTTGACCAAATCCTTTACCTCGATCACTACATTACTCATTCTTTCACTCCTCTGGGGTAGAACCTCGAAGAAAACATCTCACCTTTCTGTTCATCCCAACATCGATCAACTTAGGAGTTTTTTCTCCACAGATCTCAATGGCTTCGTGACATCTTGGATGAAATCTACAACCAGGAGGCAATTCGATCGCATTTGGTACTGTACCTTCTATAGTATGGAGTGGAGACCTACCAGGTTCGAGTTTCGGTATCGACCTCAGCAATCCTAAGGTATACGGATGAAGTGGATTGTCGAAAAGTTCTGCACATGGAGCTTCTTCAACGATCTGTCCCGCGTACATGACTAAAACCCTATCGCACATCTCTGCAATGACACCAAGGTCGTGTGTTATGAGAAGAACACTCATACCAAATCTGTTTCTCAACTGCATCATGAGGTCTAAGATTTGAGCTTGGACTGTGACATCCAAAGCCGTTGTAGGCTCATCGGCGATGAGAAGTTTTGGATTGCATGAAAGAGCCATGGCGATCATAGCCCTCTGCCTCATTCCGCCAGACATCTGGTGTGGATAATCGTTGTAGCGCTTCTCTGGATTTGGAATGCCCACGAGTTTCAACATCTCGATGGCTTTTTTCTTTGCCTCTTCTTTGCTGACATCTTGGTGGACAACGATGGCTTCAGCTATCTGTTTGCCGACAGTTATCACTGGGTTCAGAGATGTCATTGGTTCTTGAAAGATCATCGATACTACATTTCCCCTGATCTGTCTCATCTCGGCATCAGTCTTATTCAAGAGATTCTCGTTGTTGAAGATGATCTCACCTGATGTCACCTTCGCTGGAGGCATCGGCAACAGCCTCATTATCGCAAGTGATGTAACAGACTTTCCACATCCAGACTCACCGACTAAACCCAGCACCTCCTCTTTGTCTATCGAGAAGGTGACACCGTCAACGGCGTTCACAACACCGTCGCTTGTAAAGAACTTCACAGAAAGATTGTTGATATGAAGGATTGCATTACCCATCGATTCACCACCGCTATGGAATTATCCTTCTTGCACCGATGTACTTCTTGTCCAGATCGGCTGAATAATCAGGACTATTCGGATCAAAACTGTTGATCGCAACACCTTTGCTGCCAGAATGAATGTATTTCATATTCCCTATGTAAATCCCCACATGAGAAGGACCTGGCTTGTATGTCTGGAAAAAGACTAAATCACCAGCTTTCAGTTCTTCTCTGTTGTCGACTATTTGACCTTGCTGAAATTGCATGTCAGCATCTCTTCTGAGAAAGTACCCAGCCATCTTGAAACAGAACTGCGTGAAACCAGAACAGTCGAAACCAGACGATGTGGTGCCAGCCCAAAGATAAGGAAGGCCTAAGTGCATCTTTGCTACCTCGATTATGTACTCAACACCTCTTTGAGTAGAGAAAACCTTGTCTCTTGAATCGTAGAGTTCGACGTCTTCTTTCAAAACAAGAGCCTGATCACCTGAAGGCAGTTCAACGACTACCCACTTGTCTTCTGCATTAACATATGGCAGTGTTGTGCCTTGTACGAGTTTCTTCTCCAAATTACTTTTGTCTTTTATGCTGTACAAGTCTGCAAATTTCGAAGCAACCAAAATGAACTTTTTAGAAAGATATTCATCGAGCTGTGCTCTATCGGCAATCCAAAGCGCGCTTCCTTCTACCCAGCCGAGGTAAGAATCTTCCATCTGCACCAGATACCAATCGTCATTCTGTTTGAGCAATTTGACGATCTCACCCATTCTCGCCTGCGTCACTGCGTTCTTCTGAGCAGTCCTTCTGGGTGCATCCATGAGATTTACCCAAGGCAAGCTCACCACTGCATATACCTTTTCACCAAGCAATGGTTCTGGCAACAAAGTGATTCTGTCATCGACTGGCATGCTGAATTTCTCTGATAAACTCTTGATCAATTGATCTTTCAAGCTTTGGTCACTCATCTCGCCCATGAGCACGATCTTTGATTCTGTCACTTCTACTCTGACTGAAAAAACCGTTTCACGTTGATCAATCTTGTGCAGATTTTTGAATTCTTGGATCTGTTCGTTCACCCTTTGCAAAAGCTCCATCGCACCATCACTCCCAAAGATATATACTGTCAAAAATAAGAGGATGAAAATAATCTTTCCCTTCACTGACACACACTCCTCACTGTTTCAACCTTGGATCCAACGCATCTCTCAGTCCATCGCCTAAGAGGTTGAAAGCAAAGGTTGTCAGCATGAGTACAATACCTGGCCAGACTGCGTACCAAGGTTGAATTCTCAAATATGAACTTGCAGCTCTTATCATGTTACCCCAACTGGGTGTTGGTGGAAGTATGCCAAGGCCCAAGAAAGAGAGTCCCGCTTCAGCCAATATCGAGCCTGGTATACCTATCGACACCGAAACGATTATTGGACCCATGCAGTTTGGAAGAATGTGTTTCACTATGATTCTGAAATCAGAAAGCCCCTGCGCCTTTGCAGCCTCAACGAACTCCGTTTCTTTTAGATAGATAACCTGACTGCGAACCAATCTTGCTTTGCCAGCCCACCCTATAACAGAAAGGGCGATGAACATGTTCACAATTCCAGGTCCCAAGGCAAACATCATGCCTATGTAGAACAGCAGATCTGGAAAGGCGAACAACATATCTGCTACTCTCATCATCACCATATCGATAGTGCCACCGTAATAACCAGCCAAGGCACCTATGATGATTCCTATAACTGTCGTGATGAGTTGTGTTGTGACGCCTATTATCAACGACACTCGTGCGCCGTATATCAACCTCGAGAGGATATCTCTTCCGAATTCATCAGACCCGAGCAAATAGACTCCGTTCTTACACACCTTTGATGGTGCTCCCATAGGTTTCAAACGATTTGGTAAATCTATCTTGTTCGGATCAGCAGGAGCCAAGAGTGGTGCAAAAACGGCTATGAAAACCACAATTATTATGAAGATCAAACCAAAGATAGCCGGCTTATTCCTTTTCAATCTCTTGTAGGCATCTCTGTAGATAGAACTTGCCTTTCTTTCTTCCACCGTGTTACCTCCTACTGCAGACGAATCCTCGGGTTGAGAAAAGCATAGGAAATATCGACTATCAAATTGCCCAAGATGTAGATGACTGCCGTGAACAGTACTACACCTTGTACGAGTGGATAATCTCTCTCTGAAAGAGCCCAGACAGACAATCTTCCAAGACCAGGTATTGCAAAAACACTTTCGGTGAGAATCGACCCAGTCAATAGACCACTCAACTGCATGCCAAGTATTGTTACAACGGGAATCATCGCATTTTTCAACGCATGAATGAATATGACCGCTCTTTCACTCAAGCCTTTGGCACGAGCCGTTCTAATGTAATCTTGTCGAATCACGTCGAGCAGAGCACTTCTCGTGTAACGGGCGATCGAAGCGGCAAATCTTGTGCCCAAGACTATTGCGGGAAGCACCATGTACTTCGCGCTGTAATAACCAGATATGGGAAACCAACCGAGTTTCAAACCAAAGATGAGTTGAGCGATGATCGCAACCCAGAAGACCGGGGCGCTTATACCAGCAAGGGCAACTATCATCATCGAGTGATCGAAAAAGGAATACTGTTTCACAGCCGAGATAATGCCAACCGATACTCCTAAAACAATCGCAACAAGATAGGCAGAAAGTGCAAGCTTCAATGTGGTGGGAAAGGCGTCTGCAATCATCTTTGAAACTGGTAGGCCTGTCTTAAAAGACTTTCCAAGATCTCCGCGTGCAGCATTCGCGACAAATTTCAAGTACTGAATAACCAATGGATCGTTCAAGCCCAATTGCTCTCTGATCTGCTTTACTGTCTCTGGATCTGCATACTTGCCGACCATTTCTAAAACGGGATCTCCGGGAACAACGTTCAGAAGTATAAAGGTTATCAAAGTAACACCGATCAGAACAGGTATGGAAAAGATCAACCTTCGAATGATGTACTGAATCACCTTATATCCTCCTGAAAAGGGTGGGGATAACCCCCACCCGAGTTGTCATTGCTTGTAAGCGTACAGGTAAATCGTTATACCAGTTGGATGAGCTATAACGCCGTGCACATTCTTCTGTGTAGCGAGTAAGTATTTCAGATGGAACAGTGGTATGACGGCGACATCTTCTCTCACTATCTTGTACTCTATTTCTCTGTACATTTGGTTTCTCTTTTCAGGATCTACTTCGACAGCTGCCTTCTTGATAAGCTCTTGAATCTCTTTGTTGCTGTAACCAGAGGACATCTGATTACCTTCTCCGAAGAAGACACCTATGTAGTTGTCAGCATCGGGAATGTCAGCCCACCAGTTACCGTAACTCGCTGGTACCTTACCTTCATTTCTCGCTTGGCGAAATGCCGCTCTTTCCGTAGGTATTATCTCCAAATCTATACCCACTTCTTTTGCCATAGCTTGAATGATCACATTTGCATCGCTGAGTGTATCTCCACCTGATTGCCATGCGGTCACTTTGCCTATATTTCCAAGTTGTGCAACGATCTTTTTTGCCTCTTCTGGATTGTATTCATACGCAGGACCTTCACCAAGCGGGTAAGAGCCTGGTATACCTGGTGTCACAAAGCTCGTTGCAACCGTAGCGCGCGGGCCAAAGAGTGATTTTGCAAGCTCTTCTTTGTTGATCGCCAAAGCCAAAGCCTTTCGAAGCAATGGGTTTGACCACTTTGGATCGCTGAGGTTCATCAAGAAATAGTAGGTGTTTAGCGCCTCTTTTTCAATGATGTTGTACTTTCCTGTTTTCTTAATCCTCTCGTACTCGAGAACCGGTATTGTCACAACATCGAGTGTGCCAGCCTCGAATTCCATCAATGCTACAGCCGAGTCTGGTATGACTCTGTAAACGATGCCATCGAGATATGGTAGACCCTCTTCGAAGTAGTATGGGTTCCTCTCGAAGACCATCTCGGTATTTGGTACGTGCGATTTTAGTTTAAACGGACCTGTTCCGACTGGTTTTAGTTTCCAACTGTCCCCCGCAGCAGTTACCAGTTTTTGGGAGAAGATACTCGCCGCTGGGACAGCAAGGTTCTGCAGGAAAGGAGCATACGGACTTTCAAGAACGATCTGGAACTTGTAATTGTCGATCTTCTTAAAGCCCTCGAGTGACGTAGCTTCACCCTTCATGAAAGCCTTTGCGCCAAGGATAGGTTCGAACAACCATTTGCTCGCACCTCTTCCTTTTGGACTGAGCATCCTCTCGATGGTGAATTTGACATCATCGCTGGTCAGTTCTGTTTTTCCATCGTGAAACTTGATTCCCTTCTTCAGTTCAAATGTGTAGACAAGGCCATCTTGAGAAACTTCGGGCATCTTCGCAAGCAACTCTGGTTCAAGTTCAAGTGTTTCACCTTTGTACCTCACAAGTGTGCTGAAGAGCAGTCGAGCCATTGCGTAAGTCTGCAGGTAAGTGTCTTCTTGTGGATCGAAAATCATTCGATCAGCAGTCCAGTAATCGTAAAGAATGCCACCTCGTTTTGGAGTTTGCGCAAAAACAAAGACCGATGCGACAATCGCTGCAAAGACAAGTAGAAATTTCCTCATAAACACACCCCCTTGAGTTATTTTGGTAACTAACCACATCAAATAATTTACCACAAATTCACGTGGATAGTCAATCGTTCATAAAAGCCATTTGATATTAGTTTTGTAATGACAAAAGTATAACAATTAATGATTATCTTGATCATACATCGAGTGCCCAAAGTTCAAAGGTGTGTATGAAATCATTCTTGATCAGAATATCGAGAATATCTTTGGTCTCCTTTCTGTCTGCTCCTATGTAATTTGCTGCAAAGGTTATCGAAGCATCGTAGTCTTGTAAATAGCGTGCACTCAGATTGAGAACTTCACCCAAATCCACAACATATCTTTTCTCTGATAGTTCACCTGCTTTGTCGAGCCATTCATAACCAAGAGGGCCTTCTTTGGAAGGCTCTATTCTTTTCTTCGACTTTAAATCTTTCAAAGGCTTATTCTTCTTTTCCATTATGACAGCCTTGATGAGGTCAAACCCAGGTTGATCCTCCAACTTCATCAAGAACGCTTTTGCTTGTGCCTCTGCAACTTCCAAAATGTGTTTTGGCAGATCTTCTGACAGTTCAAGTGTTCTCAACACAGCCTTGCCAATCCACTTGAACATAACTGGATCACACTTATCTGGTGTGTCTTCGTTCGTGTGATAGTACTTATCTGGCCACTGACCTACGAAGGGCGATGGTATGCCGTAATTTTCAAAAACAACGTGGTCTGAGCCGCTCTTGAATCTCGATCTGAAAAACCTTCTACTTGGAGACTCTGAACTAACTGGTGCATAAATCATAAGGGACTCAAAAAGAAGTTCATCGTAGTAGTTCACGAGCAAAGGAGGCGTTTCATGCAGAGATAGAGTGGAACCTGTTTTTTGTTGATCTTCCCCAACCATATCGAGATTGATCACGCAGTTGTAAGAATTTTCTGCTGCGTAAGGCAGACTACCGTAAAACTCAGGTAAGAGAATGATATCCACATCTACACCCGTCTTCATATTCAAGAGTTCTTTGCAAATATGTAGTGCCAAAGCAGATCCCGAGGCGTTGTCATTGGCACCGGGGTTTGGATGACACAGGTGTGCGACAATACCGATTCTCTTTTTACTGTTGTTGGAAAATCTAACGCGAAAAACCTGCAAATTACCGGTCTTCAGCTCGCTATTCACAAAGACTCTCACCTTATTGCCTTTGTTGGCAAACTCTTTGAGAAACTTGAACTGGTTGAAACTAACGGAAAAACCAAAAGCACCTTCTTTACTGTCTTCAAGGGTGTGTGGTAGCGACAGGTAATTAACTGTTTCTGGCATCTTTTCGGGAGTTCTACCGATGGATTCATCCTGAGCTCTCATGTAATAGACGATCAAGCATTTAGCCCCAAACTGCTTTACATACTTCTTGAAAGCTTTAGAGGGATTTTCGTTCACAAGGACTGCCTTGTTGGAGAAATCTCCTTTGTAATCCTCGTCGACCAGCTCCAACGATTGCCAACCATTGGTTGGGTTGCTTCCAAAGAGTACACTGGTTTTACATGCTCCAAATGAATTGATGAAAACTCTGGGATTTTCAAGCCACAGTTCACCATCTTTTATGTTCCACACCATCGTTGAATCGAAGTTACCGTATCTGATTCCACCGGTGGGGTATTCGATGATCTCGATCTGTTCCCTCTTGATTCCCCACTCAAAAAGCATCTCGGCCAACCTATCCAAAAGCCTTCTGTATTCATCACTTCCCCTTGCTCTGTGAAATGAAGAAATGAACCTAACCGTTTCAAACACCTCGTATTCGTTGATCACCATCTCGACCTCCTTATGAAAATTCTACTCTTCTTAAGAAGTATCCCGCGAAAACCATCAGCATTATTAGAGTTTTCTTAAAAAGTAGAACATATAACTTTCAAAATCAGACAATTATAGTGAACACAAAAAACTACACGGAGGTGAAGGTATGAAAAAGGCGGTACTTTTAGTCATGAGTTTGGTTTTGGCAGCAACATTTACTCTCGCAGCAGGACTCGGGAAAGGTTATGGCAATATGAGGCAGCTGAACAAGCAGCTTTCCTACACCGAGGTCATCAAGGCACTGGATCTTTCGAAGGAACAGGCAGAGCAACTACTCAATGTGATCACAGAAACAAAGGAACAACTTGCGCAACTCGAAGAGGAATACAAAGCTCTTTTAGAAAACTCCAAATCGATGACACTCAACGAGTTCGCGACTCAGAAAAGAGAATTGAATCAAAAACGCGCAGAGATCTTGCAGAACGCTGAAAAAAAGATCGCCGACATAGTAAAGGTCTCACAGCTCCAGAACCTGCAACAGCACTACATGAACAGATTCAGGGAGTTTGCACAGCAGTACGCACAAAAAAGAACTATGCCAGAAAGAATGCCACAAAGACCCTTTGGAAGAGATGGAGTCTCACCCATGAGAGAAAAGATGATGAACAGGCAGTTCCAAGCAGTTGAAAGACCAGGTTTTGGATTGGGAATACTCTTGGACGATGATTTTGAAGAAGCGTTGAGAGCATACCTCCAATAACCCCCCCACCCCCTCGAGAACGCCGGCGAAAGCCGGCGTCTTTATTCAGTGAACAACCTTTAGTCCGAAACTCTTTGCCATTTCAACGGCTTTTTCAAACTCGCTTGAGTAGATTCTTCTTGAGAGTTCTTTGTACTCAAAGGCTCTGTGTGTTGGGTAATACTGACTCATCACATTGACTGGGATTTCTCTGCTGACAGACGCAATCATCTCAAAAACTTTTTCAGTCTTTGCAATATCTTCTGGAAGTACAAGATGCCTCACAAAAACACCACGAACGGCAATACCTTTCTCTATCTTGAGTGGTCCAACCTGTCTGTACATCTCCCTCAAAGCATTTGTTGAGATTTCTACGTAATCAGAAATTCCAGAGTATTTCATCGCAGAATCGTCATCACCGTACTTGATGTCTGGCATGTAGATATCGACCACACCTTCGAGCAACTTCAGAGTCTCGACTGATTCATACCCACCACAGTTGTAAACAATGGGTAAGGTAAAACCGTGACGCACAGCTATTGCAAGTGCCTCCACTATCATGGCTATCTGATGTGTTGGAGTGACTAAATTAAGATTGCGACAACCAAGAGATTGTACTCTGAGCATGATCTTTGCAAGTTCTTCAGTTGATATTTCTTCACCTTCACGTGCTTGACTTATCGTCCAGTTTTGACAGAAAACACAAGCCAGATTACACCCACTGAAAAAGATCGTACCAGAACCACGGCTTGCGACCAAGAAACTTTCTTCACCAAAATGAGGTCCATAGCTAACTACAAGAGGAAGGCTTGCCACACCACAAGAACCAATTTCTCCTTGTAATCTATTGACATGACACCTTCTTGGACAAAGTTCACAGTTTTTCATCTTTGAATACAAGAGCTCTGCTCTCTTTGTAAGTTCATATGCCCCAACTTCCAGATACAGAGGCCTCACCTTCGACCACCCAATGAGTATGATACCTTTGCTGAGGCAAGAAAAACTGTGAGCCTTATAAATTGTAACTTGACACTTGGCTCAAAACTGATAACTTAGAAGTGTAAGCACTCAATCACAAGTTACTCCAACCCACAAACTGTCAGCGAATGGTAGCGACCACAATTCACTTTTGGAGGTGAATTTCTTGATGAAGCAAATAGTAACCTATCTTGTCTATGTTGTCGTCGTGGTTGGTGCTTTGTTTTTGATCGCAGCGAACAGTACGGTGAGAACACACAGAGATGGAACCTTTCAGGCCGTTTCCCAGGGCGATCGCTACGGCTACGTACAGGTCTTTGTAACTCTGAAAGATGGCAAGATAAGCAATGTAACGGTCAAGGAATTCGATGGCCTTGGGGTCGAGAAACTCTACAACGTTTACGGCTTGAGATTTCCTTTGTTAGAAGAAATGCACAAGGAGATGGCAAAGAGATTCATCGAGAAAAACACTTGGAATGTCGATGCCTTTACAGGTGCCACGAGCTCTTCAAAGAAGGCAATGGAAGCTGTTAAGTTTGCACTTGAAAGAGCAAGAAGCGATGTAGCTTCAACAAAGTATTTCAACGGCACTTTCATGGGAGTATCAGATTCAGGACCGTTCGGTATGGGAATAGCTTGGGTCACGATAGAAGACGACAAGATAGTCAAAGTAGAACTCACCGAAGCAATCCCAGAGCTGAAAGATGGCAAACCCGTTTATGACGAGGCAAACAGACAGGTTCTCACGCTTAAGCCAGCCGAGTACCCATACTTTCCTTACCACCAGGCTAAGGAAGAGATTGCCAGAAGAATCGTTGAAAAGCAAACCACCCAGGTAGATGCCTATACAGGAGCTACTGTGAGCTCCAAGCAATGGGTTCAAGCAGTAGAAAGAGCCCTTGAATCTGCCAGAACAAGACAAGATTAGGGCAAGAGCTCTGCTCCTCATTTTTGATGCCCAAGGTGCCCCAGAAAAGGGGCACCTTTGAATTTTTCCTATCTCTGCTGTGTACTCAAAGTGCGCTTGAAAGACTCTCATTGGTATAAAATTTCTCTTGGAGGTTTTAGACTTGGAGCGAAAGATATATCTGAGAAAACTCGATGTCGCTGAAGCACTGCAAAGGTACAAAAAAAGCCTTCAAGATTCGGCTTTTTTTACTCCCCAAACACAGATCATTCCCACTGCTCAAGCCCTTGGAAGAGTTCTCGCCAAACCAGTGTACGCCAACAGGAGTGTTCCGACTTACAACGGCGCTGCTATGGACGGAGTAATGGTTAGAAGTGTTGACACTACTGAAGCCTCCAAAACTAATCCAAAAACTCTTTCGAAGGGCCAGTTCAAATTTGTCAACACGGGCAATCCTCTTGAACCTCCATTTGATGCCGTGATAATGATCGAAAATATTCATATAATAGACGATGATCACATTCAGATCCTTGAATCTGTGCCCGCTTTTCACAACGTACGTTTGATCGGCGAAGACCTCTCTGAGAAGGACATGATCTTCACACGCTATCATCGATTGAAACCTTGTGATCTGTCACTTCTGTTAGCTGCAGGTGTCTTTGAAGTTGAAGTCTTGAAGAAACTGAAAGTGATCGTCATTCCGACGGGCAATGAAGTAATTAGCCCAGAAAGTGAACCCAAAGAAGGATTCATACCAGAAACCAATTCAGCGCTCATCAAGAATTACTTATGCCAAATCGATTCAGCAATAGATGTAGAGATACATCCAGTTGTTGAAGATAAATACGAATCTTTGCTGTCCACTCTCTCTGAAGTTATCTCATCTTATGACATGGTCTTGTTGAATGCCGGCTCATCTGCTGGCAGTTTTGACTACTCGTACCATGTTCTTGAAAAACTTGGAGAGGTCATAGCCCATGGTTTGAACATAAGGCCTGGTAAGCCCACAATTTTGGCAACAGTCGAAGGTAAGCCAGTGATAGGTTTGCCTGGTTATCCAGGCTCTTGTTATGTGGTACTCGAGCAGATAATCAAACCCATAGTTCTTGAAAAACTCAGAACAATTCCATTGAATGAAACAGTTGTAGAGGCTCTTTCGACACGCAGAATCTTTTCTTCAATAAGCGAAGATGAGTACATAAGGGTGAGTCTCGCGAAGGTGAAAGACAGATATGTTTTCGTTCCTCTGAAAAGAGGAGCGGCATCGATGGAAGCACTGGCGAGAATGGATGGAACGATCGTTGTACCAAAAGGCTTGGAGGTGCTCGACGAGGGTCAAAAAGCGATCGTGAGAACGTGTAAGTCAATTGAAGAAATCGACAAAAACATACTCTTCATTGGGAGCCATGATCCACTTTTGTCAATCTTAGCGGACATGATCAAAGAAAAAGATTTCACGCTGAACATCGCCATAACCAATGTTGGCAGTATGGGTGGACTGATTGCCATCGCAAAAGAATACGCACACATCGGTGGTCTTCATCTTTTTGATCCGGAATCTGGCACTTACAACATCCCCTATTTGAAAAAGTACCTGAAAGACTTTGTGCTTGTGAAGTTTTTGAGGCGAAATCAGGGTTTGATCGTTCAAAAGTCAAACCCAAAAGGCATTAAAGACCTCTTTGATCTCACCAGAAAGGATATAAGATTCGTCAACAGACAAAAGGCTTCAGGTACACGTATTTTGCTCGACTATCATCTCTCGAAACTTGGCATAGATCCAAGACAGATAAACGGATATGAGGACGAAGAATTCACACACATAAGTCTCGCACTCAAAATAAAAAAGGGGTTGGCAGATGTTGGACTTGGAGTTGCTTCAGCAGCTCAGATAATGGATCTCGACTTTATCCCGCTCTACTGGGAAGAATATGACTTGCTCATCTTGCCTGAGTTCAGCAAAGATGATCGATTCGAATTGATGATGAATATAGTACTTTCACAAGAATTTCGCAACAATGCGTTGACATGGCAGGGGTATGATCTTTCAAATGTAGGTCAAATCATCAGAGGTGACTGAAATGATCAAAGCGGCTGTGCTCACCATGAGTGACAAGGGCTTTAAGGGTCAGAGAGAGGACGAAAGTGGAAAGTTGATCATTCAAATGCTCAAGAAAATAGATGCTGTCGTGGAATTCTATAAAGTTCTTCCTGACGAGTTTGAATTGATAAGGGATGAACTTTTGAATCTCTGTGAAAACGAATACGATCTGATCATCACGACTGGTGGCACAGGACTTTCCCCAAGAGATGTAACACCTGAAGCCACTCTCGCAGTTGTGGAAAAGAGGATCCATGGCATGGAGATAGCCATGATCAACGAATCACTCAGACATACACCACTTGGTATGCTCTCTCGCGCAGTTGTAGGAATTAGGGCTCAGACCCTGATAGTCAATCTTCCCGGCAGCCCAAAGGCTGTGAGAGAGAATCTTGAAGTGATCTTGCCGGTGTTACCTCACGCACTCGAAAAAATAAAGGGGTCTATGAGTGATTGCGCCGATCAAAGGGAAAAACTGGTGAAAGATCATGAAGATTGAATTTCTCAAATTTGCCAGCGTTCAAGAGATCTACGAGAACTTCATTTCGAAGATCAAATCCATAGATCAAACACACACTGTCGAAACAACAGCTTCATTGGGATTCGTTTGTGCTGAAGAGATTCTTGCGAAAGAAGATCTACCGGGTTTCAACAAGTCCTTGGTTGATGGCTATGCTGTAAAGGCATCAGATACAAAGGGTGCTTCGGCAAATCTGCCTGTTATTTTGAAGAACGCCTTTGAAGTTCGTATTGGAGAGAAGCCAGAACGCCCTTTGCAAAGCGGTGAAGCTGCCTGGGTACCGACCGGCGGTGCCTTACCTGCGGGAGCAGATGCCGTTGTCATGGTTGAGCACACGCAGAACTTCGGCGAGTTCGTTGAGATCGCGAAACCTGTTGGTGTTTGGGAAAATGTGATGAAGCACGATGAAGACATTAAGAGAAATGAAGTAGTTTTGACAGCCAATACAAGAGTGAGAATAGGACACATTCAACTTTTGCTTCAGCTGGGAATAACCAAAATCAACGTATACAGACGCGCAAAGATAGCAGTCATCTCCACAGGAGATGAAATAGTCGAGCCGTGGCAGAACTGTTCATTCGCTCAAGTCAGAGACAGTAACACCTATACATTGGTCACCTGGCTAAAAGCTCTGGGCTTTTCTGCAGACAGAGTCGGGCACGTCGAAGACGACGAAGAATCTCTGTACAGCGTCATGAAAGGCTGCATTGATGATTACGATATCATCGTAATAGCCGGCGGTAGTTCTATTGGTACACGAGATTACACAGCAAGAGCTATTGAGAGACTTGGAAACTCCGGTATTATCTATCACGGTGTCATGGTCCAGCCTGGAAAGCCGACGATCTTCGCTTTAGCTGGTACAACACCTATCATAGGACTACCTGGAAATCCTGTTTCTTTCTATGTGAGCAGTAGATTCTTTTTGTTGCCAACTTTGAGAAAACTCGAAAACGAAAGAGAGTTTATGCCGAAGCCCATTGGTATGGTACGAATAACCAAGAATGTACCTTCCGTACAAGGTAGAGAACATTTCGTCAGGGTGAAGCTCAGATATGAAAAAGATGAAGTCCTTGCCGATCCACTTTTCAGCGAAACTGCTCACGTTTCAAATATAGCTGCAGCAGATGGAGTTGTGAGAATACCAGCACATGTGGAAGGAGTTTACGCTGGTCAAATCGTTGAACTGTTTTCTCTCTGATCTGAAGAGGTGATTTGGAGTGTTCAGCCAGATTTTCATGATCGTGCTTTTCTGTGTGACATACTATTTCATCTTGAGCAGCAGGTTCAAAAGCTCTGTGATGGTCTTTTTGATGGCATTGCTGGTCAGCTTCACTGGAATTTCAAAAACCATGAATCTTGAGAATCTTCCACAGTTTATAGACTTCAACACAATAGGACTTCTCATGGGAATGATGATAATAGTTGGCATGCTGAAAGCAGCTGGCTTTTTTCAGTTCGTCGCAGTCTATGCGGTGAGATTGGGCAAAGGAGATATCAATAGAACTCTTTCAATAATCATGATAGCTATTGCTTTACTCTCTGCCTTCTTGGACAACGTGACAACAGTTTTGATATTTGCGCCAATACTATTTTTCATATCAGACGTCGTTGGTCTTGATCCAGTGAATCTGATGACCATGGCGATAGTTGCCTCCAACATCGGAGGCGCAGCTACGATGATCGGTGATCCGCCAAATATCATCATCGGTTCTGTGAGCAAACTCAGTTTCGCAAGTTTCATAGTGCACCTTGCACCTGTAGCCATCATTATACTCATACTCCAAGTACGCGCGTGGTGCAAGGGAACCTTCGGCAATGCAGAGATGCAACAGAAACTAAGACAACTTGCTGCCACAGACCCGAAGACAGCTATAATAGACAAGAAGAAAACAATAGCACTGCTCATCGTTTTTCTCTCAGTGATAACCGCATTCACTCTTCACAAAGTATTAGGTTATGAAATGTCGTTGATCTCTATGGCTGGTGCAACTATCTCATTGTTTATATTTGGAAAATCCTTCGAGGATGCTGCAAAAGAAGTTGAGTGGGATACCCTCTTTTTCCTCATAGGTCTGTTCATGATAACTTATGTCATGAGAGAAGTGGGAGTAATAGGTTATATAGTGAAGGCCTTTGGAACCATTCAGTCACAGTATCTTCTCTTGACGGTATTAGTTTGGTTTTCTGGGTTCGCGGCGATGTTTTTGAGCGCCGTCCCGGCAACGGTAGTTTTAGTACCTGTTGTCCAATCACTTGTTGCGGTACACTCAAACATCAATTTCTGGTGGGCACTCTCGCTTGGTGCATCGCTTGGAGCCAACGGGACAACGATTGGTGCTGCTGTTAACATCGTTGGTATTTCCTTGGTAAAAAAGTATACCAACGAGACCATTGGTTTTGCAGTTTTTTTCAAGAGGATGATGCCAAAGACGATTCTGATGCTCACTGTGGTGAACCTGTATGTGATAGTTATGAACGCGATTGGATGGTGAAAGATTGCACGAGATTGTAAAAGATTTCTCTGAATACTTAGCACACATAAGAAGACTTTCTGACCATACAGTCATAGCCTATGTGGGCGATGTCAAACAGTTTGTCGATTTTTTGGAAAGAAAAGGATTGCAACTGAAAGATCTTTCGCGTGAAGTTGCAGAAGAGTACGTCAAGTTTCTTTCAAAATCCAAAGAAAAAAGGCTCACATCGAGTTCTTTGGCGAGAAAACTCTGTTCACTCAGAAGTTTCGCAAACTATCTCGTCTTAAAAGGTAGTTGTGGCAACAATCCTTGGCAGAGCATAAAGAATCCAAAGGCATATAGAAGAATGCCAGACTTTCTAACGCTGTATGAAGTACAGAGGTTGCTCGAAGTCTCACAGAGCAACGATCGAGATCACCTCATCTTGTCTTTACTGTATTTCTGTGGTCTAAGGGTGAGTGAGTTGTGCAACTTGAAGGTTGAAGATCTATCCTTTTCACCGGCTTGTGTGAGGATCAACATGGGCAAGGGTAAGAAAGACAGAATCGTTCCATTGAATGGTCAACTCACCATAGAGTTGAGAGAATATCTTAGCAGAAGCGAGAAAACTTCCACAGACTTTCTCTTTGGCAACGCAATGAGAATACATCCAAGTACAGTTTTCAGAATCATAAAGCGATATGCTAAGGCATGCGGGATAACCAAGAGAATCCATCCCCACACGCTGAGGCATTCTTTTGCAACACATCTACTTCAAAGAGGTGTGAACATAAGAGTTGTGCAAGACCTATTGGGCCATTCCAATTTGTCTACAACCAGTGTGTACTTACACGTTGTAGATCAAGAAAAGGTGGATGCGGTGAACAAACTTCTTCAGGAGGGTTGATCATGGCGGGGAAATTGACCTTGATAGTGGGACCTATGTATTCTGGAAAGACTACTGAATTGCTCTCTTACGTTGAAATCTACAAACTTGGTAGAAAGCGGGTGATAATCTTCAAACCAGCACTCGACAACAGATATGGTACGAGCGTTGTCAAAACGCACACAGGTCTTGAAGTAGAAGCCATTGCCGTTGAGAAAGCCAGTGATATTTTGCACTATATAGATTACCCGGTAGAAGCCATTTTTTTCGATGAAGTTCAGTTCTTCGACAGAGATTTAGTCAGGATAGTAAGAGATCTTTTGGACAAAAATGTTGATGTCTTTTGTGCGGGACTCGATATGACCTTCAAACAAAACCCATTTGAGACAACGGCGCTTTTGATGTCACTCGCCACAGAGATCATCAAAAAGCGAGCTGTCTGCAATCTCTGCGGTGAGTACAATGCAACGCTCACGTACAAATTGGTCAAAGATGAGTCAGAGATAGATGTTGGAGGAAAAGAAAAGTACATAGCCGTTTGCAGAGATTGCTACAATCAACTGATATCTTCGAAAACAGAGTAAAGGAGGCTTTATCTTGCAAGAAAAAGTATTGGTCATTCCAACTCACGAGGTTGAAAAATTGACAAAAGGGGAAAAGGGCGTTGTCGAAGTGAAGATAGACCACATCAAGAAGATCATCGAAGAACATGGTAGATTCATCACAAGGGATTTTGCAGAATACGATGAAGAGCTCAGACAGGTCATACCATACGTCGTGATGAAGACAGATGAAGGTATTCTCCTACTTCGAAGAACTGACAAACAAGGCGAAAGAAGGCTTCACAACAAATACTCTGTCGGCGTTGGTGGCCACATAAGATTTGAAGACAACCCAGATCCATGGCAAGCGTTTGTGAACGGTATGCAAAGAGAAATCGATGAAGAGGTGAAGGTGCAACTTCTCGATTTGAAGTACATTGGTTTGATAAACGACACGGCATCTTCAGTCAGCCGCGTGCACGTAGGACTCTTGTATCTCGCAAAGGTGATCTTCTACGGATTGAATGAGCCAGAGATGTTCGAATACACATTCAAATCGCTTGATTCATTCAACAATCTCGAAAAGAACTTGGAGGGATGGTCATATCTGACCGTTGTGAAGTTGAAAAAGCTTATGCAAAATTGAATCTGTATCTCGATGTACTTTCAAAGAGAGAGGATGGATTTCACAACATCGTCGGGATCTTTCAAACAATAGATCTGTGTGATCTTCTTGAGTTTCAGCTCATCGATAATCCTTTTGGCATTGAGATAGAGTCTAATGTTCCAATCGAAGGTCAAAATTTGATCGAAAAAGCCTTCGTGATTGTTTATCAGCATTACAGAGTTGATTTTGGCCTAAAGGTGAAACTGACCAAGAAAATACCGATAGGCTCTGGACTTGGCGGTGGTAGCTCAGATGCTGCCGCCGCACTCAGATTTTTTTCGAGAAAGTTGAAGATTCCCAAAGACGAGATTCTCTTCATGGCACAGAAGGTTGGTTCTGACGTGCCTTTTCTAATAGACGGTGGCACTGCCTTAGTCGAGGGAAGGGGTGAAAGAATAACTCATCTTGAACCCATCACAGCTTACAGCGTCAATCTCTTCTGCTCGAAGACAGCCATTTCGACCAAAAGCGCCTACTCAATGCTCACAGCAGACGATTTTGACAGGGGACCAAAACCAATTGAAAGACTCTACGATGCCTATAAAGATCACGACATAGAGTCTATAAGATCTTTTTCTTACAATGTCTTTCAAAAAACTATTTGCTCTCTGTATCCAGAGATATCCACGAATCTCAAAAACGCATGGGCAGAAAATCCAATTGTTGCCATGATGACCGGTACGGGATCTTGTATCTTTTCAGTTCACAACCACGGTGGTGAGTACACCTTCAACGCCGGTTCTTGGAAAGTCCAATGACCGCTGCGCCTAACGCGCCGGTGATCACAGGCTCTTTTGGAACTTCAATCTGCACCTTTAACAACTCTTCAAGCGCTGCTTTTAAGCCTTCGTTGAGTGCCACTCCACCCGTCAAAACCACAGGTGAAATACCCTTGACTCTGTCGTACATAGAACCAATGCGTTTTGCAATCGCTCTGTGGATTGCGTAGAGTATATCTTCTCTTGTATGCCCCATGGCTCTGAGCGAAACGACTTCCGATTCTGCGAAAACAGTACAAACACTGCTGATATCTATTTCATTTATGTGATCTAACGATAACTTCCCTATCTTCTGCAAAGGAACGTCCAAGACGTTAGCCATTACCTCGAGAAATCTCCCGGTGCCTGCGGCACATTTGTCGTTCATGACGAACTCAACAACTTGACCGTTTTCAACCCTTATGACTTTGCTGTCTTGCCCGCCTATGTCGATGATCGTTCTTGCAGATGGAAAAAGGTGTTGTACGCCCTTTGCATGGCAGGTAATCTCCGTTACCTGCTCGTTGGCAAAATCCAACGAAGCCCTTCCATATCCAGTCGCTACGAGATAGACCTTTCTCGCAGAGATCTTTGAATCTTTGAGCATCTCTTCATAGAGCTTTTTTGCCGTTATTGATGGATAGGCACCTGTCTTGACGACTTTTTGATACAGCAACTTTGCCTTTTGATCTATCAAAGCAATCTTTGTTGTGGTCGATCCGCTGTCGATCCCGGCAAAGAATTCGTATTCACCGTTGTCAACACTTTTGTGTTCTTTTGCAAGCTCCATCAAAGCTTGTACACGAGTCTCAATTTGGGCATTCGAAGAACTTGTCAAATCGTTCTCGATGACGACGAATGGCACACCCAACTGCCGAAGTTCTCTCTCGTCGAAACTGTAAAAATCGCAGAACTTAACGGTGTGTAAAACGATCAACTCTGGTTTTAGCATCTCAATCAAAGTTGAAAGTTTTCTTTGATTTGCTGCTCTCATGCACATCAACCTTCTGTGGAGTATCCTGTGCGCTATGTTTTTGAAAAGATCACCTGTGTCAACGATCTCTGAAAGAATTGCAAATGGTCCAGAGCAGGTCGCATTCAGCACAAAACCATTGTTTTTTTCGATGATCTTACAGATCTTTTCATCAACAGGTGCTCCTATAACCAAAACCTTTGTGTTGGAACCTTGGATCGATGCAACCCACTTTTCATTCGTAATCCTTTCATATACCTGAACTGCTTCTTTCAGATCTTCATCCATGAACTTCCCAAGCAGTTGAAGGTCTCTTTGAATCTCTCTGTGAGTTTGGGTCAGCTTCTCATACGATCTCTCACCATAAATTGAGTTCAAGAATTGCCAAAGTGCTCTCAGTTCATCTGCCAACTTCAAGACAGCGCCTTCGTCTGAAACCACTGGAATATGCAGTTCGAAGACTTTGTTGGTTTTTTTCAAGAAATCTGCCGCTCTCCTCGAAGAGTCGCAAGAATCTACCCATACGAGTACATCGTCTTTGTCGATCAACGAAATAGATCTCTTACAGAAAGAACACAGATTTGGACTGAGCCTGTCAAATTCACATCCACTCTCTTTGATTCTTCTGTATGGAACTTCAAGTGTTTTGAAAAACTCAAACGGCATCATAGGGCAGTTGTAAACGATCATCTAATCATCTCCAAGAAAGCCTCTATGCGCGTTTTGTATTGTCCAATCGATTGATTGGTGTGATCGACACAATCTCCATCTAATGCCAGAAAAGGTATGCCCTGTTCTTCAAAGACTTCCTTGAGAAGGAATACAGAACCAGAAGATTGCTTACAACCCCAGTGGTTGAAGTGAATCACACCATTTACTTTGAAGTCTTGAGCTAACTTCGTTACGAACTGTGCCCTCCTTTGAAGATCTCCAATCTCTGGGTTTTTCAAAACTTTCTGCGCCAGAGAGATGAACGGTTTTTCTGGATCTGGGTACCAATACAACCAGTCCCATTCAAACTCGCTCGTCACAACAGCATAAGGTGAGTTCTTAGAGAAAATCTTGTACAGCTCGTTGTCGTAGTACGGTATCATGTGAAGCCAAAGCAATCTTATCTTTTTGTCGAGCACAGCCTTCGTTTCCGTCAGAGATCTCACAGCCTTCACAAGCTGATTAGGCCTCATGTGAAACGCATACAAAACATTGACATGTTGGTACAGTTCCATGGACAGTGGACTTTCACAAAGCCTTGGATAGAACTCTCTGAGTATTTCGAAGCTCTCTTTTTCCCTCCTCAAGGCATCAACTAATTTTGAATAATCAAATCTTCTACCCAAGTGATTCTCGAGGTTATAGACTAAGTTTTCAAGTTGTTTTGAAAGATAACTCTCATTCTGGCTACTTTCATACCTAGGAACATCTATCACATAGATGGGAATGTTGTTCAAAACCGAATAGGTGTTGAAGGTTGGCATGTTGCCATCGCACAGTATATTTGTCGTCGCGACAAAGATAGGCTTTGGCAAAACCTTAAGAAGCGATATACCGACACCCGTTCTGTGAAAGGTACACAGATTTCTGGAGATTCCAAAACTTTCTGCTCTGCTGATCGGTATATCCTCCAAATACATCGCTGCAAACATCCCGGCAAGTCCTTCAGCAGAAACACAGTTCACGCCAAAAGAGAGCAAGATCTCCACCGGAAAGAACAGATTCACCCAAGCTGTCTTAACGCCGCTGAGTGCACCGTTGACTGCGTGCAGTGCATGATAATCCATCCAGCTCACGAAGTCATTGCGTACACCGGCAACAACCTTTCTCCTTGCCAGTTCTGCTGAAATAGCAACAGACAAAATTCTTCTTGCCACATTGGGCTTGTTCATGTATTTTCTCAAAACTTTCCCAAATCCAACGCTCTTTTTACTCATGAATACCTCCGTTGCCGAAAAACAGTATACTATACTCTGTGAAAAAACTCTTGAATGGGGTGAAAAATGTGTGTGGAGTCTTTGGGATAATCTACAAAGAAGAAAAGGAAAATCTGGGCAAGATCTTAACAGAAGCTGCGCAGAGACTGGTCTACAGAGGGTATGACTCAGTTGGGATATCTGCCATAACCATTGATGGAAAGGTTGAACTTCGCAAAGATGTCGGTATCGTTGACGAAGTGAGTGAAAGATTGAAATTCAACGAACTCAAGGGATTTAAGGGCATCGCTCAATTGAGATGGGCAACCTTTGGCACGCCTTCTCAAAAAAACTCACAACCACATTATGACTGTGACAAAGATATGGTTGGTGCCCACAATGGAAACATAATCAACATGGTACAACTCAGAAAGAGTTTCTTAGAGGAGAACCACACTATCAGAAGTGAAAACGATGGTGAGATAGTCGTCCACGCCATAGAAAAATTCTACGATCAGTACAGAGAAATGAATGTAGCAATCCAGAAAGCCGCAGAATTGCTGAAGGGTGACTTCGCTTGTGTGATAACTCGCATCGACGATGACAAGATGTATTGTGTTAAGCGCGGCTCTTCGCTCTATCTCGGTGTTGGAAATGATTTCATCTGTGCCTCTTCAGATCTGCCATCTATCATCCCTTTGACCAGAAGAATAGTACCTTTGAAAGATGGTGAGTACGTCGAATTCACCCACAACAGATTCACAATTCGTGATATCAAAACAGGTCAGCCAATAGAGAGAGAACCTCAAGTCATGGACATATCTGCTGAAGCTACATCAAAGCTTGGCTATGATCATTACATGATAAAGGAAATCTACGAACAACCCGAGAAGGTCTCCGCACTCCTTGAATTTCTCAGATTCGATATGGACCTTTCCCGATACACGAACATTCTCTCACGCTCAAGACACATCTTTTTGGTTGGAGCAGGCAGTTCTTACCATGCGGCACTGGTTGGAAGCTATCTTTTTAACAAACTATCGAGGAAAGTTGCAATCGCCGTCGAGGCTGGTAGGTTTCTTGAAAACTACTCAGACTCCGTTTCAAAGGAAGATGTCGTCATACTCATCTCTCAGAGTGGTGAAACAAAGGACGTGATAAACGTACTGAACGCCATCGAGGACAAAACCACGGTTTTGTCGATTGTGAACGTAATGGGATCAACGGTCATGATGAGAAGTCTTTTGAATATACCGTTGTGCTGTGAGCTTGAGATCTCCGTGCCTGCCACCAAGACCTTTATGAATGAACTCGTAGTTCTTTACTATTTGGCATCAAAGATGAGTTTCGATGACGTGTACATGAAAGACATAAAAACACTGCCAACTCTTCTCAAAGACGCCCTGCAGACGAGCTTGCCACAGGTGCAAGAGCTTCTAAACTCTGAGATAGACTTCTCGAACTCCTACATGCTTGGGTATGGTATCAGTCATGGAATCGCACTCGAGGGAGCTTTGAAGATAAAGGAAGTTGTGTACAATCATATAGAAGGTGTTTATTCTTCAGAGTTCAAGCATGGTCCTTTGTCTTCGGTCTGTGAAAACTACCCAGTTTTCTTTATCACACACAGTTCTCAGGCAAACATGATCATATCGCATATAAACGAGGTAACTTGTAGAAAGGGCACTGCGGTAGTTTTGAGCAACAAATCAGATGAGATATTCGCAAATGCAACAAAGATCATCGAATACCCAGACTGCCCATGGTATCTGTCACCGTTTCTTTCGGTTGTACCTCTTCAACTCTTTGCATACCATCTTTCGGTCAAAAATGGTGTGAATCCCGATCTTCCAAGAAATCTTTCAAAAACGGTGACGGTGGACTGAAAGGACAACAGTCTGGTTCAGTGTTGAACAGCTTTGAAAACAATCATAGAGTTTCTTGATCGTGAGGTGAAGAATCTGAGAAGATATAAAATACCCATATACATGCTTTTGATCTTTGTCAGTGTGTCGATAGGTTTATGGATTTGGTCTGATAATATCTTCTACCTTTTCAATTTCATGTACATAGGTCTTGTTGTATCTTTTGGCATCTTCTTAATGATCAAAAAATACAGATACTCAAGACAGTTCGTACAGTTTGGCGTAGGATTTTACATGCTTGTTTATCTTGGGCTTATATGCCGCGAGAATATGCAGTTAGAAGGTTTCTGGTACTATTTGTTCATGGGGGTATTTCAAGCGGCGGTGATACACTACGCTGTGGCAAAGATCTTTGGTCCACTGCTGTTTGGAAGAGGATGGTGTGGATATGCCTGCTGGACTGCCGCGGTCTTGGATTTGTTGCCTTACAGGATGCCTGAAAATCCTCGAATAAAGGGACTATCCATCATGCGGTACGTCTTATTCTTTCTCTCGCTTTTGTTTGTGATCACACTGTTCTTATTGAAAATTCGTGACATTGAGACCGTGATGTTCTGGAGTTTTGTCGTGGGAAATATAATATACTATGTAGTTGGAGTAGTATTGGCTTTCGCATTGAAAGATAACAGGGCATTTTGTAAATATATCTGTCCTGTAACTGTTTTCTTGAAGCCAGCAAGTTATTTTTCTCTACTTAGGATAAAAACAGACAGTGAAAAGTGTGTCTCCTGCAAAAGATGCAAGAAAGTATGCCCGATGAACGTAGATATTTTAGACACAAGAAGAAGCAGAGAGAACGGAACAGAATGCATTTTGTGCATGGAATGCGTGAAAAGCTGTCCTAAGGGTGCTCTTCACCTTTGAGGGAAAAAATGATGCATCAAGAGGCGACAGAACAAGGCAAGGTCTCAAACTGCCTATAGTAAGGAGTGAGTGTGATGCCAATTTACAGATATTTCTGTGAGAAATGCCAAAAGGAACACAAGATGTTGATGAAGATGAACGATCAAGACCCAGATTGCCCAGAGTGCGGAGAAAGGATGAAAAAACAGCTTCCGCATATACAGATAAAGGGCAAAGGGAGTTCCTCATGTTCTTCCAATAATTGTAGTGGATGCTCTGGCTGTTCATCAAGCCATTGAGGAGGAATACACAATGAAGGTTGAATACCAGAACCTGGTGTACAGATGTCCTTACCTACCAAATTTCCAAACGAGTGTGGAGATTGAACCGATCGAAGGATTCATAGGCCAAGAAAAGGCAAGAAAGGCTGTAGAAGATGCCTTGAGTATAAATGAAAAAGGTTTCAACGTTTTTGTAGTGGGTATGCCAGGGACTGGTAGAAGGAGCTTCATAACCTCATTCCTTGAAAAGGAAGCCTTAAGGATGTCACCGCCGAAGGACTGGGTCTATGTGTACAACTTTTCAAATCCTTCTGAGCCGAAGGCGATCTCACTCGAACATGGTAAGGGTGCTCAGTTCAAGTCCGATATGCAGAAGCTTTCAGAAGAAGTAATTGAGTCGATTGAGAAGATCTTTGAGAGCGAAGATTATGCAGCCAAAAAGTCGGAGCTCGAAGATGAATACATGAGCAAAAGAACAAAGCTCTGGGAAGAGCTTCAAGAGAAAGCAAAAGAACTCGGTTTTTCGGTTCAGCTGACTCCAACCGGTGTTGTCAGTGTCCCAATCTTTGAAGGAAAGCCGGTTACACCAGAAATACTTGAATCTCTACCTGAGGAAGTGAAACAAAGCATCGGTGAGAATGGCAGAAAGTTAAAGCACGTGATAGAGGGAACATTGTACAAATCGAGAAAACTCGATCGGGAATACAAAGAAAAACTCAGAGAACTGGACAAATACGCGGCACTATTCACAGTTGGAGCTCTTTTCGACGAGATGCGTAAACAGTACGAATTCAGCTATGACATAACTCAGTACCTGACAGATGTTGAAAACGATGTTCTGAACAATCTGAGCGATCTGAGAAGCGAAGATCCTGAAGTAAGACAGCTTTACAAGAAAAGGTACTCTGTAAACTTAATTGTCGACAACTCTCACATCACAGGTGCACCAGTGATCTTCGAAAGAAATCCAACTTATTCAAATCTGGCTGGCAAAGTAGAGTATTACAGCAGAGCAGGAATGCTCTTCACTGATTTCACCTTTATAAAAGCCGGTGCACTGCACAGGGCAAATGGGGGCTTTTTGATACTCGAAGCTGAAAGTCTGTTGAGAAACCCATATGCATGGGAATATCTCAAAAGAGCACTTCTCTCTGAAGAGATAACCATAGAAAATCTTGAAAGCGCTCTTGGCTTTTCGAATATTGTTTCTCTTAGACCACAGCCAATACCGTTGAATGTCAAGATCTTTTTGATCGCCTCGCCAAGGATCTACTATCTGATGTACACCTACGATGAAGATGTCAGAAAACTCTTCAGAGTGAAAAGTGAGTTCGACTGGGAACTGGATGTGAATGAGGAGAATGTCAAGAAATATCTTGGTTTCATCTCTTCTTCATGCTGCAGACATGAACTGCCCCATCTCGACACAAAAGCGGTCGAGAGAATTCTTTGGTACTCATCGAGGCTCGCGGCAGACAGAGAAAAATTATCTGTTCGCTTCGGCGAGATAAGTGGTTTGATAAGGGAATCTTGCAGTATAGCTACTCGATGCGGTGACAAGACTGTACGAGAAGAACATGTCAAGACGGCGATATCTCAAATGGAAGACAGAGTGAATCTCATTCAGACGAAATACGATTCTCAGATAAAGTCGCACGATCTTATGGTCGAAACAACCGGCACAAGGATAGGTCAGGTCAATGGATTGACGGTTTATGACCTTTCTGATCACAGCTTTGGAATCCCGGTGAAGATAACGGCAAAGGTACACCTCGGCAAGCCCGGAGTCATTGATATACAGAGAGAAGCAGATCTGAGTGGCAAGATTCACAGCAAGGCCGTACTGACACTCGAAGGTTTTTTTGGTGAACGGTATGCACAATTACTCCCACTCTCGATAAGCGCTTCATTGAACTTCGAGCAGGTCTACGGAATGGTCGAAGGAGACAGTGCATCGATTGCCGAAGCCGTGGCACTCATAAGCGCGATTGCCAAGGTGCCGATCAAACAGGAAATCGCCGTGACGGGATCCATGAATCAGCATGGTGAAGTACAGCCAGTCGGTGGAGTCACAGAAAAGGTCGAAGGGTTTCACAGATCCTGCAAGTTGCATGGCCTTACGGGAAACCAAGGTGTGATTCTGCCGAAGGCGAACTTGAAAAATCTTCTGTTGAAAGATGAAGTTCTCGAAGACATAAAAAATGGCTTATTCCACATCTGGGCGATCGAACACATAGACGAGGCAATAGAGATACTGACAGGCATAAAGGCTGGAAAACTCACCAAAGCAGGTAATTACGAGAAAGGTTCGGTGAATGAATTAGTAGTAAAGGCTTTGAAAAAGGCAAAAGAGATCGCAGAAGGAAAGAAAGCCTCGCAAAAAAGAAGTCGCAAGAAAAAATGAGTTTCAGCCTTGCCTTTTTTCGAAGTTCATCTCGGCTATTGACTTTTGAAGGTAAAGTGGCTCAAGCTCGTAGGGTTTTACCAAGACACCTTCTTGGGCTTTTCTGAGAACCTCTTTTGCGAGAATCTCGCCTCTGATCTTCTCAACTTCGTCAGATGAAATCTTGGCAATCTCTTTGAAAAACTCTTTGCCATCGCCTGCAACGATAGGACTTCTAAGAGTTTTCACAAATTCTTTGGCAGCTTGAAGCTCTAACACAGTTGGTGCAAGTTTTTGAGTTTTTTCTTCATAGCAAGCAAGATAGACATAGCCCTCTCTTGCCTTTTTTGCAATAACTACCTCTCCGTTGTGATGGGAAAAATTCAAAGCCACAATCTCAGAAGAGACTACCTCAACAACGTCTTTCGAGAGCGCACAAGCCATTCCCTGCACAAAGGCTATGCCAATCCTCAAGCCTGTGAGACTTCCAGGTCCTATTCCACAGCCAAGACAATCAAGAGACTCCACGGGTTGACCTACCATGTCGAGAAACTGTTTTGCAAGAGGTGCGAGCTTTGTTGCATGTCTTTCGATTCCAGTGTAAGAAAGACTCAAGACATTCTGTTCGTCTGCATAGACCATAACTAAGGTTTCAGTCGAACTGTCGATGGCGAATATTCTCATAGTGTCCCCCTCAAAAGTTCTACCAATTCTTCTGGTTGTTCACAATATATGAAGAAAATCGAGCCTTCAACATATCGATCCAGTAGCTGTTCTTCTACCTTTGCAAAGATCCTATCTTCTTGCTGTACAAAATTCATCCTACTCGAGAGCCCCTCAAGTAATCTGTTGTAAGAAGGTTCTACAACTGAATTTTCAAAAGCCACGAAGACGATCTTACCACCACTCTTAACGAACGAGACTAAGTTTTCTATTTCAAAATCGTTGAGCGCCATTGTCTCGGCAAAACCACCTTTGCTCGGTAATCCTATTACAACACAAGAGGCAGTTGGAACTCTTTTGAAAAATGTGGTGGTATATGTCACCTGAAAGCCTTCTTTTTCCAGTTGATTTTTGAGTGAATCATAGACAGATCGATAGGCATTCTCGTGCGATTGGTCTATTGAAACAATTGCTTTCTTGATCTCAACAAAGCCCGTTTGCGCTATCTTGTCGTTCAGAAGAACATTCACGCGGTGCGTACCAATTGGCAACTCTTGCAACTGAAGAACGATCTCTTTCTTTGTCCTTGCAGCAGCTTCTACTCGTAGCATTTGCGATTTGTCTGCGACAACTACCTGCAGATCACAAAGAGTTGATTCATAAGAACTGTTTATCAGATCGAAGTACACTTCGAGATTTACTCCCTTTGGTTTTGCTCTCAAGTTCACAACGTACACATCGCCGTGATGAATCCATACGGGTGCGGTGATGATCTCATCCCAGTCGTTTTGAATGACGTATAAAAAGTACCATTCGTAGCCATCGACCGGCTCACAAGTATACTGAGCTTCAAAATGCGTCGAGTTTATACGCCAGCTTTTCACGTCGCCACTCTGAGAGACGATCGCAGCCTCGTAAAAAGGTTCATCATCTACCAATTCGATATCAAATGTCAATTGAGTTGCATCTTTCAGTATCGAGCCCATCCATTGATCGTTGCATTTAAAGATCACGCGAGCGTTTTTATCTTCGCTGGCATATGTGCGTCTATTCTTGAATGCTTCCATAACAGCTTCATAACTCAGTGATTCTGCCAATATGACCGTTCTCGTGTCGTTTGCTGAACCCCAATTGGGCCTGTGATTGTCTTGATTGGCTGTGGCACCAAGATGCCAGCCTTTGTCCAACGCGAGTTTGTAATTCGAATACATCTCTTTCGTGATAGTCCTATTCGATGTATTTCCATTGCCTACCTCGATCAGATTTATGTAATCGTCTGCGTCAAGGTCATACTCAAAATCATAAAAATTACCATAGGTAACACCAGGATGATTGAACTGGGCAAGTGCTTTTTGATCAACGATCCACCTGTACAGATCTTTCAGATCAGATTCATTTCTGTCTGTCCAATTCGACGTTCCATAGACGTTGATGTGTCCAACGCCACCAGTCCACTCAAAACCCCAGAGCGCTAAGAATCTATCAGTGGTACACTGCTGTGCCGCGAGCTTTGTCAAAATCAGCTTGTCCTGACCATCTATCTTCTGCCTGAAGTAATACGCGTGGTCTGTCACTCCTAAAATATCAACATAGTCTTTTGCATGTTCATAAGCCTGAGTTGGTGTACCTTGTCCATCGGAAAAACTCGTGTGTGAGTGAAGGTTGGCAAAATAGAAATTGTAAGCAACTGCCAGTAAAGACAAAGACACAAAGAAAAAGATCAACCATTTTCTCACGATAGACACCTCATTTCCCCAAAACTTTTCTCAAGAACCTTCCAGTGTGCGAAGATTCAACCTTTGCGACTTCCTCTGGTGTGCCGCAAGCCACTAAGTATCCACCGTCGTCTCCGCCCTCTGGTCCCAAGTCGATCACATAATCCGCATTTTTGACGACGTCTAAATTGTGTTCGATCACTATCACCGTATTGCCTTTATCTACCAATCTGTGCAGTACATCGATGAGTTTGTTCACATCTTCGAAGTGCAATCCCACCGTTGGCTCATCGAGTATATAGAGCGTTCGCCCCGTGGCGACCTTCTTCAACTCCGAAGCCAACTTCACTCTTTGAGACTCTCCACCAGAAAGTGTGGTAGCTGGTTGACCCAATTTTATGTAACCAAGTCCTACTTGTGATAAGAGATTCAGAGTGCGAAAGATGTGCGGGACATTCTTGAAAAACTCAAGGGCTTCGTCAACAGACATTTCGAGTACCTCGTGTATGTTCTTACCTTTGTATTTCACTTGAAGAGTCTCTTCATTGTACCTTCTGCCTTTACAGACATCGCATTCGACATAGACATCTGGCAAAAAAAGCATCTCTATTCTGACAAAACCGTGTCCTTGACATGCCTCACATCTTCCACCCTTCAAATTAAAGCTGAATCTACTCTTGTCATAACCTCGTGCCTTTGCTTCAGGCGTCATTGCAAAAAGTTCTCTTATGTCGTCGAAGACCTTCGTGTAAGTGGCAGGGTTACTCCTCGGTGTTCTGCCTATCGGAGATTGATCGATCGCTATGATCTTGTCGATATTCTCTATACCTTCTATTCGATCGTGTGCACCGACTGGCAATCTCGTTCTGTAGATTTCGTTCATCAGAGCAGGGTAGAGTGTATCGGCTATTAAAGAGGACTTTCCAGAGCCAGAAACACCAGTCACACAGATGAACGTACCAAGTGGAATTTGAACCGTTATGTTCTTCAGATTGTTGTGTCTGGCACCGACTATCGTAATTGAATTTCCATTACCTTTCCTACGCGCCTGTGGACATTCTATTCTTCTGATGCCCGCGAGGTACTGGCCAGTGAGAGAGCCATTTGGGTTGCGAATCAGATTGTCTATACTGCCTGAGTAAACAACTCGTCCACCGTTCTCACCACCGAGTGGGCCAAGATCGACTATGTAATCTGAACTCCTTATGACCTCTTCGTCGTGTTCCACTACTATAACTGTGTTACCGAGATCTCTGAGTTTCTTCAGAGTGTTGATCAATCTTATATTGTCCCTCTGGTGTAAACCTATCGTCGGCTCATCTAAAACATATGTAACCCCTGTCAAGCCAGAACCTATCTGTGTGGCAAGTCTTATTCTTTGAGCCTCACCACCAGAAAGAGTGACAACCGTTCTTGAAAGAGTCAGATACCCAAGGCCGACATCGAGCAAAAATTGAAAACGCTTTTTGATCTCATCGACTAACTCTCCAACTATTCTCTGTTCTTTGTCACCGAAAGATCTCTGCAGATCTATGATGAATTCATGTGCCTTTTCGATCGTCAATTGTGTGAAGTCGATTATGTTCATTCCCTTTATTGTCACCGCAAGTGCCTCTGGTTTGAGTTTCTTTCCACCGCAGACAGGACAGGTTCTCTGCACGATGAACTTTCTCTCGATCCACTCTTTGATCTCTTCTGACTCTGTCTCTCTGTAACGCCTTTCCAAATTGGTGACTATTCCCTCGAAGTTCCCATAACCGAACAGAACTGCTTCTTGGATCTGTTGAGGCAGTTCACCAAAAGGTGTACTGGTCGATCCACCGAGTGAGTGCACTAAACGTTTTATATAGGAAAGATAATATCCATCGGTGTGATAGGGAATGATAGCACCCTCATCGATGCTGAGTCTTTCATCAACAACTAACTGCGGGTCTACCTGAAGATTGTACCCAAGCCCATGGCAATTGGGACATGCACCGTAAGGGTTGTTGAAGGAGAAAAGTTTGGGGTTTATCTCAGGAAGTCCTATATTGCAGATAGGACACATCATGTGTTGGCTGAAGATCAACTCTTCGTTTGTGTCGAGATTTTTGACGTGTACAAAACCATAACTTTCCCTAAAGGCTATCTCGATATCATCGGCAATTCTGTGCCTTTCATCTTCCTCGAGTACAATTCTATCTACAAGCAGTCTGATCGTGTGTCTTTTGTTTTTATCAAGCTCATCTATTTCTTCGAGCCTAAGCACCTGACCATCGACTTCTGCCCTCACAAAACCCTTTGCAAGGTAATCTGCAAATTCCTTCTTGAAGGTTCCCTTCTTATCTGTGGCAACAGGTGAGAGTATGTAGAGTTTTGTACCAATCTTGAATTTCGTGAAGAGATCTTTCACTATTTGGTCGATGTCCTTTTTTTCCACGGGTCTACCACAAGAAGGACAGTGTGGTTCACCTATCTTTGAAAAGAGTACTCTCAAGTAGTCGTAGATCTCTGTGGTAGTACCAACGGTAGATCGAGGGTTGTGTGAAACGCTTCTCTGGTCTATGGCAATGGCTGGAGATAAACCGTCTATGGAATCGACATCGGGCTTTTTCAATTCGCCAAGAAATTGCCGTGCATAGGTTGAAAGAGACTCAAGGTATCTCCTTTGACCTTCTGCGTATATCGTGTCCATTGCAAGGGTTGATTTCCCAGAACCAGATAGACCGGTTATGACCGTTATCTTGTTCTTTGGGATTTCGACGGAGATGTTTTTGAGGTTGTGAACGCGTGCCCCTTTGATCTTTATGCTGTCTAACATTTGACACCTCACTGAGAAAAAACCCCCTGCACCGCAGGGGGCATCTACTGGAGCGGGCGACGGGTTTCGAACCCGCGACCTTCTGCTTGGCAAGCAGACGCTCTACCGCTGAGCTACGCCCGCAATCTGGTGCGAGAGGTGGGACTTGAACCCACACGGATTCATCACCCACTGGATTCTAAGTCCAGCGCGTCTGCCAGTTCCGCCACTCTCGCACTGGTGACCCGCCCGGGACTCGAACCCGGGACCCCCTGATTAAAAGTCAGGTGCTCTTCCGGCTGAGCTAGCGGGTCAGCCAGACGACAGTGCATTTTGATCATATCATACCGCTTTTTATTTTTCAAGTACCAAATCGATCAAAGATCTATGTTTTTCAGTAGTTTTAGGAAATTCTGCTCCATTGTCCTCGCATCTTGGAGAAATCTCTCTCTGACCTCCACTGGTTTCTTCATTACCTTTGCGACGGCAAGTGCTATGTCGGCCGGGTTTTCATCGGTATAACCAGGGTAATCAGAAAGGTATTTTCTCATGAATCGCGTTGCCTTTGAGTTGTTGACTGCCACGAAAGGTATTCCAAAATAGGCAGAGATCAAACAACCGTGCATTCTCTGCGAGATGACCAACGATGATGAAGCTATACTCTTTATCGAATCATCTGAAAGCTCGAAATTTCCGTATTTTTCCAACAATTTCATCGCAACTTCTCTATCCTGAGGGCTCAGAGGGGCAAAGGTGAACTTCTCAAAGCCCATTTCCTTCAAGCAGGTAATGATCTCCGAAAGTTCCAATGGCTCTCTCAAGCAAAAAGATACGCGCCGCTCTTTTTGAGATTCGATCTGCATCTTCTCCAATTCCAAAACTGCGAGATCTGTCCCTCCAAAAACGTTCTTGCTGAACCTCCTTGCGTATCTTTCACTCACCGCATCTCTTGCTATCAAAAAGACTTTCTTTCTCGAGAGCAGATATCTCAATATCATTCTCGAGAACTTTCTCTTCACTGGCCCAAGGCTGTTTGCAAGCAGAAAAACAGGCTTTCCAAAAATTCTCGCAAGTATAACCAGAGACGAATAGTAAAGAAAACTTCTCAGGCTTGTTTGGTCTTGAAATATGCCACCGCCGCCACACACCACGATCTCGCTGTGAAGTACGGCATTCATTACAGAAATAGGATCGAATCTGTTCACCGGTATGACATTGCCCCATCTGTAATCTTCTTTTCTGCCCTTTGGCACAAGAAGGTATATTTCTCTGAAAAAGGCTTTTTTGAGTATATCAATGGTGGCACGGCACAAGAGTTCGTCGCCAAGGTTATCATAGCCGTAGTATCCGAAGACCAAAGCACTTTTCAAGGAATAGCATCCCTCTCTAAAGAATGATACATTGAGATTATATCAGATGGGAGGTCTTGCATGATTCAGAGAGTTACCGACAAAGTCTTTGTCGTGGGTATGGAGGGTTCTGCGAATGTGGTTATCATATCGTTACCAAAGGGTGTCATCGTCGTCGACACTTCTCTGTTTCCAGAGAAAGCACAGAAAATTCGTGAGTTTGTAGAATCTGTCCTCAGGAAACAGATTCTCTTCGTAATGAACACACATTACCACCCAGATCACACCTTTGGAAATGTGGTTTTCGAAGATCTGCAGATCATTTCATCAAACCTCACTAATGAAAAGATGAGGATGATGGACGAAGAATACCTCAAAGATCTTCCCTCAACGAGCAAAATAGTACCGGCATCAACGACCTTCAGAGATGAATACAGAGAAGGTCCAATACTGTTGAAAAGAGTAGGAGGACACACACCAGATTCATCTGTGCTGATCTTCGAACAAGAAAAGGTTTTGATCGCAGGAGATCTCGTTTTCAACGAGTTTCACCCAGAGATCGTGCAGGACAGCGACATAGTCGAATGGCTTGAAGTGCTCGAAAACTTCAAGAAACTCAAGATTGAATGGGTTATACCAGGTCACGGCAATCACTCGGGAAAGACTTGCATAGACTCAATGATAAAATACCTTGCCAAGATTCAAAGGCTTCTCGATGGCACAATCACGTATGCGGAGATATTATCAGATGAGAATTTTTCAAAAAGAAAGTTTCCCGAACTCTTTTCATGGGGACTGGAAAACCTGACAGTTCATCGTGCGAAGTTGAAATAGCTGCTCACATTGGCATTCAGGGTTAAATTGTTCACCTTTATCTTTATGTATTCATCGCCGCTTCTGTTGGTTATGAGAAACTCCTCTATCAACCCATCCTTCACCTTCATTTTGAATACAACAGGATCATTTGATTTACCGGCTATGAGGACAGTGGGGTTTATGATCAAGGTGTCACCCTCAAATTTTGTGATCACAACAGGGGTTTGTATCATCTTCAGAACAGCGAGAAAAACCTCTACAATGTTCGTCAATGGGAGTTCAATATTCTCCATGTCAAGGTACCCGGGAAAGGAAGAATAAAGGCGTTTTGTTCTCGATATGTAAGCAAAAGAGAGCTGAGAGATGACCGATGGCTCTCTTATCAATATATAGAAATCTTCGAGATTCCTTACTGCAAGATCACCACTCAGTGTAGACTCTTGGTACTGCCCCTGATTTTTCACGTGCATCGTGAGTTCGAACTCAAGGTAGAAATCCCTGGCACCAGCTAAATTTTCGACAAGATCGAGCAATGGATTTGCAAGAACAGTCAAACTAAAAGCCAATGCTAAAATCGCAAAGCAGATCTTTTTCATCACACGCCATTTGTCTCCCTTATTGAATATATCCTCTGTTTTGGACTCACAATCTCTGTTATTCTAACACCAAAGTTTTCATCCACTACAACGACCTCTCCTCTTGCTATCAACCTGCCGTTCACCAAGATATCAACAGGTTCTCCTGTGAGTTTGTCGAGTTCTATCAGCGAACCAACGTTCATCTCAAGTACCTGTTTTAGCGTCATCTTTGCACGTCCAAGTTCAACCACAACCTTCAATGGAACATCCAAGAGCAATTCAAGTTTGTCAGAGAATTCAGATGATGGTGTCACAGCAGTTTCCTCTGGTTGCTTGGAAAACTCCTGAAATTGCACAGGCTGTACCTTCACCTTCTCCTCCTTCTTCTCTTTCTTCTTTTCTGCTGGTGCACTCTTTTGAGGGTAGATCATGTTGAAGATATCTTTGAAGAAGAGAATCGA
>JBBFME010000006.1:0-36877 GCA_037478695.1 Pseudothermotoga sp. | reverse complement strand
AATACGCTTTATTCGGCAACTCTCGCCAAGAAGAGAACTAAGGTCAATATACCTTCAGAATTCGACATGGTTTTTTCTCCTACTGTGTACAAGGGAACTATTTACTTCGTTGGCTTAAAGGATTCTGATTTTGGCATCTACGCTCTCACACGAGATGGAACTGTTGTGACAGTAGAGAACAGCTTTTTCAACGAACACGATCCGGCGATCTCACCAAATGGCAGATATCTCGCTTATTCTTGCAACTCAACAGGGTATTACACGATTTGGGTAAAAGACCTCTACACACAAGAAAAATGGTGTGCCACAAGAGACATACCTCACGACGCCTTTTACCCCGCTTTTTCGCCCGATGGCAAACTCATAGCTTTCAGTGTCTACGAAGGTAGCTATGAACCGGATATATGGATCTTGAGATTCACGCCAGCTTCGTCAAGCCTTGAAGCTCAATCTGTTCCTGGGTCGTGAGCAATTCTTTGGCGTTGAGTATGATCAAAAGATCTTGATCGAGCTTGGCGATTCCAAGGAGAATATTCGTCTTTGATTTGCTGAGGTCTGCTGGAGCTTGTTCGATTTGCTTGTCGGTGATCGTCAAGACCTCGTGAACCTGATCGACAAGCAGACCCACTTTTCTGTCCTCCATGTTGATCACAATTATCTTTGAAGATGGTTTTCTTTCAGTGTCTCTCATTCTAAATTTCTTCTTGAGGTTTATCACGGGTATTACATTTCCTCTGAGGTTCATGATGCCTTCAACGTATTCAGTAGATTCTGGTATCTTTACTATCTTTCCCATCTCAACTATGCTGTCAACGTTCATGATATCTAAAGCAAATTTCTCTTCACCCAACATGAAACTGACTACCTTCAACTCCATTTAGATCACCTCACTCTATTATCAAAAGTGTTTGTTGCGTTTCAACGTTGTCCCCTTGTTTTACAAGAATCTTTGAGATCTTTCCATCGTGTTCAGAAACAATATCGTTCTCCATCTTCATCGCTTCGAGCACTAACAATTTTTGCCCACGTGTTACTCGCTGACCTTCACTCACATGGACCTTGACTATCAATCCTGCCATCGGCGATTTGACCTCAATTCCTGTTCCCAAAGCTGGTGTTTTGGAAACAGGCTGTGTTTGAGGTTGCTCAACTGGCTTGGGTTTTTCCACCGGTTTTTCCACTTTTGGCTGTTCCACCAGGGGTTTCTCAACAGAAACACTGGTAGGTTGAGGAATTTGAGTATTTGCTGTTGCACCAAGTTCTTCTACCTCAACGATGTATTCTTTTTGGTTAACTACCACCCTGAACTTGCGCGCCATCCTCTCGCTCCTTTCCAACCACTCTTTTTCCATGTCGTTGTTCTATCTTCTAAATCGTAATTTCTTGATTGATAGATATTTTTCACCAACACGGGTTTCCCCAAGATTTCGCTGAGTACAGCGCTTATTATGGCTATGTGGGTATCATCTTCATGTTTCTCAGCTTCTAATTGCTTTGGTTCTTGTGGCGATGTGGGAACTTCTTTTTTTCTTGAGCCTTTATCACGAAAAATTGAGCTCATCAAGATGAAAATGATGTACAAGATGACAAAGATAGAAAAAACTGCCAAGATGCCCGTCAAAACAATTGAACTGATGGTCAATCAAATCACCTCACAGGGGTATATTACCGTGCTTTTTCTTTGGCTGAGATCTCACCTTTGTCTTGCAGATGTCCAAAGCCTGTGCAATCCATTGGCGTGTCTGCCTTGGATCGATCACTGCATCTATATAACCTCTGGATGCAGCAACATATGGATTTGCAAAGGTGTCTCGATATTGCTGAACCAATTCCTTTCTCTTTTCCTCAGGATTTGGTGCACTTTCAATCTCTTTTCTGAATATTATGTTTGCAGCACCTTCAGGTCCCATAACCGCAATTTCTGCTGTGGGCCAAGCGGAGACAAAATCAGCTTCAAGGTGTTTGCTGCCCATAGCTATGTATGCTCCACCATAAGCTTTTCTCAAAATGACAGTTATCTTTGGTGTAGTTGCTTCACTGTAAGCGTACAACAACTTTGCACCATGTCTTATGATTCCACCGTGTTCTTGTTGCACGCCCGGTAGGTAACCAGGTGTATCGACAAAGGTCACGATCGGCATGTTGAAGGCGTCAAGAAATCTGATGAATCTCGCGGCTTTGTCAGAAGAATCTATATCGAGAGAGCCAGCCAAGACAGATGGTTGGTTTGCCACGATTCCCACACTCGTGCCGGCGATTCTTGCAAATCCAACGACGATATTTCTCGCATAATGTTTGTGCACCTCAAAAAAGCTTCCTTCATCTACCACCAGCTTTATGACATCTCTCACGTCATAACCTTTGTTTGGTTCCACAGGCACAGTTGAGAGTATTTCTTCGCTAACTAAAAGATTGTATTCTCCAGGTATGTATTGTGGTTCTTCAAGGTTGTTCTGGGGTATGTATGAAAGAAGGGTTTTTATCAGAATTGCCGCTTCTTCTTCGTTTGCTGCCAAAAAATGTGCGTTGCCGCTCTTGGCATTGTGAACGTATGCACCACCGAGATCTTCCTGATTTATGTCTTCACCGGTCACCGCTTTGATGACGTTGGGACCCGTTATGAACATCTTTGCCGATTTGTCTATCATCACGACGAAGTCAGTGATCGCCGGTGAATAGACAGCACCGCCAGCACAGGGACCTGCAATGAGTGTTATCTGCGGTATTAAACCAGAGGCAACGGTGTTTCTGTAGAAAATTCCTCCATAGCCATAGAGCGAGTCTACTCCTTCTTGAATTCTCGCTCCACCTGAGTCGTTAATGCCTATCAGGGGTATGCCGAGTTCCATGGCAAGGTCCATAACCTTCATGATCTTCTTTGCGTGCATTTCGCCGAGTGAGCCACCCATGACTGTGAAATCTTGTGAAAAGATTGCAACGGGCCTACCGGCGATCTTTCCAATTCCTGTCACAACTCCATCGCAAGGCAGATCTTCTTTGTCCATGCCGAGAAGTGTCGATCTGTGTTTTACAAATTTGTCAGTCTCAAGGAAAGTATCCTCATCTACCAGCAATTGGATTCTCTCACGAGCCGTTAACTTGCCTTGCGAGTGTTGCTTTTCTATTTTCTCGGCACCGCCGCCTTGTTCTATTTTCTCGTTCATTTGCTGCAACTTCATTATGAGTTCATCCATCTTCATTCCTCCTCAGTGAGAAGAACCTTCAACGAGTTCAATCAAAACACCACCAGTTGTCTTCGGGTGCAAGAACAAAACTCTTGTACCACCAGCACCGGGTTTTGGGGAATCTGATAGGGCTTGCAGACCATATTTCTTGGCAAGATCTGCTGCTTGGTCGATTCCTTCAACTGTGAAGGCTATGTGGTGGATTCCCTCACCTTTACTTTCGAGAAATTTACTTATTTCAGATTGCTCGTTCATAGGTTCAAGCAATTCTATCTTACTCTCCCCAACCTTTATCATGTAAACCCTGATACCTCGCTGTGGAAGTTCTTCAACGTGTACATCACCAATACCAAGAAAGTCTCTGTACAACGAGAGTCTTGTAGAGGCTTCCTTTATGGCAATTCCTATATGATCTATCTTCTTGGTGATCAAGATACCACCTCCTGCTCAGAAAAAATCTGGGGCAATATGCCCCTTTATGCTACTTTTTCAGATTCCGACTTAGATTCAGCTGGTTTCGAACCATCCTTCTTGTTGTCTGTGCAGTAAAAGCCACTTCCTTTGAAGACGATTCCCACTCTTGAAATACCACGTTTCATCTTTCCACCACAGTGTTCACACGTGATCGCAGGATTCTCATTAATTGAATGAAATACTGTTTTCTGTGCACCACAACTGTCACATACATACCTATAGAATGGCATATCATCACCTCCTGCGTCTGTTTGTGCCTCACAATTGATATCTTAGCCTCATAAGATTGCGAAACGGTTAAAAATGGTCAAAATGCACGTTTGATTACCTGCAGAAGATCTTCTTCGTCAAGTTTTCTCGGCGACTTTACGACTACTCCTTTCATTGCATTGAAAGCAACACGAGCGATCTTCTCGAGATCCTCTTCCTTGAACCCAAGGGTTGAAAGTTTTGGATTCAGCTTGAAACTCTCTTGAAATTCGTAGAGCTTTTCTATGAAAAGCCTACCAGATTTTTTCACGTCAAATTCTTGAATGTTGAAGATCTCTCTTGCTAATGTGGACAATCTTTCATAACACTCGTCGAACATGTATTCGAGTAGATATGGGCCAGTTATACACAGGCCTAAGCCATGGGCAAGCTGTGGGTTGAAACCGCTCAGTCCATGTTCGATGGCGTGATTTGCTATGACACCCGTCAGTGTTTCTGTTATGCCGGCCTCCGTACTCGCCCATGCGAGATTTGTGCGAGCATACATGTTGTCTGGATGATCACAAGCTGTTTGAAGATTTGCCACTATTCTTTTCATTGAGTCGATTGCAAGTATGTCTGAGTAGACATTTGCGTCGATGTTGAGAAAGGCTTCTAACGAATGGTAAAAAGCATCCATAGAGGTATATGCCGTCTGATCCTTTGGGAGAGTCACCATGAGAGCTGGATCTACTATTGAGAACTTTGGAAAGATCACATCGTAACCTATACCAACCTTCTCATTTGTTCTGGGATTGGTTATCACAGCAAAAGGATCTGCCTCTGTACCCGTCCCGTGTGTCGTCGGTATCGCAATGACAGGTAGGGCTTTTGTAGGCTTTTTGCCACCACCCACCGGCACATATTCCCAGAATTTTCCACCCATTGCTGCAGTTATCGCTATTGCTTTTGCTGAGTCTATAGCACTTCCTCCACCTAATCCGATCACGAATGCTACTTTTTCTTTAATGGCTATCTGCGCTGCTTCATCAACGTCGTCGTCGATTGGATTTGGCTGGATTTTGTCATAGACTATTGATTCAATACCCACGCGCTTGAGCAAGTCTATTACACGATCAAGCAGACCTGTTTTCTTCGTGCTCTTTCTACCTGTTACCAGCAAAGCCCTTGTGCCCAAGTTTTTTGCCAATGATGGAAGTTTTTCGATACTACCTTCTCCAAAAACAATTCTGGTTGGCAGGAAGACATTAAACATGAGCACACCTCCTTAAATCAGAACGAGCTGTTTTTCAATATAAGTTTTCGCAAGAACTAACATCTGTCCCCAACCATAAGCACAACCAAAGACTATGGGAAGCTCAGAGAGATCTTTTGTGAGTACTTTGTCTTGTACTTTCACCCAAGTGCCTTTTTCTCCATCTGCTTGAAAGGTCATCAGAACGCGTGATCTAAAACCATCTTCGTATTCGTACCACCAGAACTCCCATTTCTTGTATGGTTCAAGAGTTATTGTAACACCCTTATCCTCTACTGTCTCACCTTGGGTTAATCTAACCCAGCGAAAGAATATCTTCCCGCCTTCTTCAACTTCCATCTTCATACCATCGGTAAACCACGGATCCCATCCAGAGGGGTTAACAAAAACCTTCCAGACAACTTCAACCGGTTTATTGATATATTCTATGAATTCCATTGGTGGTATCTCGAGCAACCTTGAATCACCTCGCCATTCTTGTTGTTCGTACCCAAAATCATTCTACAATATCAGTGACGAACAAGATACTCATCTCGTTCGTGACAGAATTTGATTTGTTCTGTGTAGAACATCTCAGATGAAATTGTCATCTTCGTCAACAAAGTTCTTGTTCTGTGTACAAGAACTGGAATGACTTCAATTTCCAACTTGGCCTGGAACATCGTGTGGATTGGAGGGATTTAGGTGCATAGAATTAATCTCGATAAATCATGGCAATACCTAGAAGGTCCGCTTTCCTTAGGTTCTATGAGAACATCTTGTGGTTGGAAAGAGGTGGATTTACCACACGACATTGCGATTGAAAAAGAGAGAGATAAAAACAGTCCATCTGGTTTCAGTGAAGGATACACCAAGGGATTTAGTCTGTTCTACAGGAAAGAACTCTCCCTGGACGAGCAATGGAGCGATCGAAATCTGATACTTGAATTTGAGGGCATCATGGGCATAGCCGAAGTTTTTGTGAATGAAAGACTCCTTAAGAAACATTTCAACGGCTATACGAGTTTCTTGGTAGATATAACAAAACACGTTAGATCAAAGGAGAAAAACAATATCCTCGTTCACGTTCAAAACGAACTAAAACCAAATTCGAGGTGGTACTCTGGCACTGGCATCTACAGGCATGTGTGGCTTCACATAGGGGGTAAGGTGTACATAAAGCCATGGCACATTCATGTTACAACAAAAGCAATTGAGAAAAAGACAGCAGCAATAGAGGTCAAGGTAGTGGTGATTAATAGTTCTGATGAAGATATCAACAGAAAGCTGATACTCAGGATCTTTTCAGCAGAAGGAGAATTGGTGCTTGCCGAAGAACGAGATTTCGAAATCGGTAAACGGCAGGAAAAGCAAATCACTACAATCTTGGAGTTAAGCCCATTCAAATACTGGAGTTTGGAAGATCCTTATCTGTACAAGATTCAAGTAGACATCTTAAAGGATGGAGAAGTTGACGATTCTGCGGTTACAACATTTGGAATCAGAACAATCTCAGTTAGTGCAAAAGAAGGTTTTAAGCTGAATGGAAGATCGATAAAACTAAGAGGAGGGTGTGTACATCATGATCACGGTCCTTTGGGAAGTGCAAGTTATGACAGAGCAGAAGAAAGAAAAGTAGAACTCTTGAAAGCTTGTGGATTTAATGCGTTGAGGTTAGCACATAATCCCTTCTCACCAAGTTTTCTCGATGCTTGTGACAAATTGGGGATGCTGGTGATTGAGGAATTCTTCGATGTGTGGACAGCTGGCAAGCTGAATTTTGACTACCATCTGTTTTTTGACAAACACTGGGAAGAAGATATAGAGTCCGCGGTGAAAAGAGATTACAACCATCCATCTGTTGTTATGTGGTCCATAGGGAACGAGGTTACTTGGGGCATTGGAATAGATGTGAAAGACGAAGAGAGTTGTTCGAGTATATACAGCTGGTCTAAGCGTTTGTCTCAAAAGGTAAGAGAGATCGATCCTACAAGGCCGATAACCGCTGCGCTTTGTGCAATTCCTGACGAAGTGGTTAGCAGAACATCTATTGAGGATGAAAACATCGTGGTGAGTATGATACCGCCTCAAGAGCCAAATCCGGTTAAGGATATATGGGGTGAGGTTAGTGAGAAATTCTTTGAGTCATTAGATATAGCTGGTTACAACTATAAAGTTGGTAGGTATGCTCACGACGCGATGAAATTTCCGAACCGCGTCATATGTGGGACAGAGACATATCCTTACACTATGCTCAGGAGTTGGAAAGAAACAATAAGGAATTCAAATGTCGTAGGTGATTTCGTCTGGACTGCCTTTGACTATTTGGGAGAGGCGGGATTGGGTAGGTATTGTTTGAGTGAAAGCGAAATCAAGAGTTTTGGTGGTGATTTTCCTTGGTTTTTGGCAAATTGCGGAGACATCGATATTTGTGGAGAAAAGCGCCCTCAATCTTACTACAGAGATATCGTGTGGGGTAATAGAAAAGACCCCTATATTGCCGTGCTCCCTCCAGGTCTTTATGGAAAAAAGATATACATAAGACCTTGGGGATGGGAACCAGTCGAACGCAGTTATACATTTCCAGGATGCAAAGGAATGCCCATAAGAGTTTTTATCTATGCTGATGCAGATGAAATCGAATTGTTTGTAAATGGTCGAAGCTTAGGAAAAAAGCAAGTAAAGACTGAAACTCTTAAAGTTGTTTATGATCTTTCTTATGAACCAGGAATCTTGGAAGCGGTGGCATACAAGAATGGTAAACAGATTGGAAAAGACGAACTACACACAACAGGTGAGCCAGTGGCAATCAAACTTCTTGCAGATAGAAAAACGATCTCTGCTGAAAACGATTTGTGTTATGTCAAAATAGTTGCCGTTGATGAAAACGAAAGGGAAGTATCTTATGCTGATAACAGAATAACTGTTCATGTTGATGGTGTTGGCAAACTCATTGCACTCGGCACGGCAGATCCTCTGTCAACAGAACCGTTTACAGGTTGTCAGAGAAAACTGTATAAGGGAAAGGCTCTTGCTATAGTAAAGAGTATAGGATTGAGAGGAGAATTCATTCTGAAAACTGGAGCAGACCGATTGCAAACTGCGCAGATAACTGTGATATGTGAATAAAATTCTGGCAACGACTAAAAGACATTTGTGGTATAATAAAAAAGACCATTGAGAACTGAAAGTTTTTGCTTGACATTTTTTGTTTTTGTGGTATAATATAATAAGCAGGGTTAGACCCTGCTTTTTTGTTATTTTTTGTGGACGCTGATTTTCTCTTTAGACAAACCAATCTGGGAGGTGCGGTTAGTGGAGGGTAGCTTTTGGTCAGTTTTACCACCGCTTGTAGCGATCGTTTTGTGTTTTGTGACCAAAAACGTTCTTCTTTCGCTCTTCCTTGGCATTTTCACTGGTGGTTTACTCTTGAACGCTTTCAATCCAATCACAGGAGTTGGCTACTCTCTTGAAAAGATCATTGGTTCAATGGCTGATGAATGGAACGCAAAACTGCTCTTGTTCAACCTTTTGATGGGCGCAGGTATAGCTTTCATATGGAAACTCGGTGGGAGCAAGGCACTCGCAGATTGGGCAAGAACAAAGATCAGAACAAAGAGATCTGCAACTGTTTGGGCATGGCTGTTAGGTGTTATCGTCTTTTTCAACGATTACATCAATGCAGCGATTGTTGGGAATGTCACGAGAGATATCTTTGAACAACACAAGATCTCAAAGGAAAAACTGTCGTACATACTCGATTCAACCTCGGCACCCGTGGCGACCTTTTTCATCTCTGACTGGATAGCTTACCAACTTGCGATGATCCAGAATGGTATGGATGGTGCTGGCATAACAGGTATTTCTCCGCTGTCTGCCTTTCTCGGAAGTATCCCGTTCAACCTCTACTGCATCTTCACTGTGATTTTCGTTGGGATTGTTGCCATCACAAACTGGGATTTTGGACCCATGCTGAAGGCCGAAATCAGAGCACAAAGAGAAGGAAAGACCTCAAGAGATGGTGCTTCTCCGATGTTGAACGTCGACTTTGAACTTGGCAAACCTATAGAAAAGAGGCCGATGATACTGACCTTTGTACTTCCCATCATGACTTTGATCGTGGTTACGATCATTGGATTCTATTACACCGGTGCGAAGGTCGGTGGCGAAAACCTCATAGAAAAGCTTGGCAACGCCGACGCCGCAACAGCCCTTCTATGGGGTGCCTTTGCGATGACCTTGACTGGTATAGTCATCGCCTTAGGTTTCAAGTTGATGACAGTTTCAGAAACCATGAAAACGCTCATGGAAGGCTTCAAACTGATGTTGCTCGCATGTGCGATCTTGGTACTTGCCTGGTCAATAGGCACTGTGACAAAAGACATGGATCTTGCTGGTTATGTGGTCTCGATGGTTGGAGAAAATGTGTCGTTCATTCTAATTCCGAGCATTATCTTTGCCATTGGAATGATGATCTCCTTTGCCACAGGTACCTCTTGGGGAACTATGGCAATTCTAACGCCAATTGCTATACCAATAGCCTACAAGATTACTGGCGATGCATGGCTTTCGGTGACGACCATGGCGGGAGTTGTTTTCGCCGGTGCAATCTTTGGTGATCATTGTTCGCCTATCTCAGACACAACGGTTTTGGCTTCGATCTTCTCTGGTAGCGATCATTTGGACCACGTAAACACACAAATTCCTTACGCGCTCACGTGTGCTTTTGTTGCAATGATTATGTACCTTTTGTACGGTTTCTTCAGAGTGACTCCGCTGCTTCTGATACCTGTTGGTATAGTTTTGCTGATCTTCCTTGCACGATTTTTCAACAAAATCTCTGCTAAGCAATACGCTTAAAAGGTGGGCTTCTGCCCACCTTTTTATTTTTTCTGATCGAATGACTTTTTGCAATTTTGGCAGTAGAGAACTTCCCTTGAGCGAATTTTCTTATAATAAAGTGACTGTGAACAGTCAGGACATTTTTCGTCTGATGGTTCAAGCCAACTGATGAAATCACAGTTTTCATTTGTGCATTTGAAGAAGACCTTCTTGGTCTTTGTTGATTTTTTCTCAACTACAGAAGAACACTTTGGACATTTTCCTCTTGCAAAGGCAGTGTAAGTTCTACCACATTTTTTGCACTTGAAATATCGTCCGAACTTGCCGTCCATCACCTCGAGTTCACCACCACAGGCTGGGCAGTTCATCTGTGGCGAATCTTGTCTGTTCATTTGGAGATATAGTTTGTCATCGAGTACAGCTGGTGTGTCGAGTGCTATCGATGAAGTTTTTGAACATTTCGAACACGATAGATACAGACCATATCTTCCAACTTTTAATTGATAATCACCACCGCAATCACATTTCAGATTCGTTGGAATGTCTATTGAGAGCCACTGTCTTTGGGCATCCTCCAAGTATTTTGAAAATTGCTTGTAGAATTCCTTGAGCAACTCTTTGTAGTCTTTCTTACCTTGTTCGACTTCGTCTAAACCTTCTTCCATATGGGCAGTGAATTGCAGATCTATGATCTGTGGGAATCTTTTTTCCATGTAGTGGTTCACCACGAAACCCATGATCGTTGGAACGAGTTCTTGAGAGTTCTTCACAACGTACTTTCTCTCGAGGAGTGTTGAAATTATAGTTGCATAAGTACTCGGTCTACCGATGCCTCTGTTTTCGAGCGCGCGTACCATCGTGGCTTCTGAGTAGCGTGAAGGAGGTTTTGTCTCGTCTTCTTCTATCTGCCATTTACTCACCGAGACTTCACCAGATGGAATTCGAAGCTCTTGTTCCTTTTCTTTCTTGAGCAAAACCTCAAAACCATCGAAGATCCTGCGCTCGATCTTAGATTCGAAGGTATAGCGTCCAGATTCAAAGATTACCGTCGTTTCCTCATAGACAGCTTCGCTCATCTGCGAGGCGAGAAATCTTTCCCAGATGAGTTTGTAGAGTCTCGAGTGATCTTTGGAAAGCTCCTTTTCGGCTTCCTTTGGCGTAAGATTCACCTCAACTGGTCTGATAGCCTCGTGTGCATCTTGAACATTCTGTCCTTTCTTCTGTGAAGCTGCATGTTTTGAGAGATATTTCTCACCGTAGTTGTTCACTATGTACTCTTTAGCCATCTCTTTGGCAAAATCAGATACTCTTGTGGAGTCAGTTCTCATGTAGGTTATAAAGGCCCTGTGTCCATTTGGTGTATCAACTCCTTCGTAGAGTTGCTGTGCGATCTGCATTGTTTTTCCCACCGAGAAACCCAATTTATTCGACGCCTCTTGCTGTAGTGTACTCGTTATGAAAGGCATGGGAGGTTTCTTGCGGACCTCTCTTTGTTTGACCTGCGTAACCTTTAGGATTTTTACATTTTTTTCGATATCTTGAGCAATCTCTTTGGTGACGTCTTGCATCTCTACTTTTTTCCCATCTATGCCGGTTAGATAGAACTTGAGTGAACCCACATAGCCCTGGACTTTCCAGAACTTCTTCGGGATAAACCTGTGCCGTTGAACTTCTCTTTCGCAGATGATCTTCAGTGCAGCCGATTGAACCCTTCCGGCACTAAGGTTTGCCTTGAGCATCTTCCACAGTAAAGGACTTATCTTGTATCCAACGATACGATCGAGTATGCGCCTCGCCAACTGTGCCTGAACTTTTTTCATGTCTATTTGTCTTGGAGATTTCACAGCGCTCTGTATGGCTTGTGGAGTGATCTCGCTGAACACAATTCTGTTCTTCTTTCCCAAGACACCGAGTATCTCTGCAAGATGCCAAGCGATTGCTTCACCTTCTCTATCCATATCAGATGCGAGTAAGATTTCTTTACCTTTTGCTTTTTCAGAAAGTTCTTGAACCACTCTTTCTTTTCCATCGATGATCTTGAATTGCGGTTCGAAGTTGTTCTGTATGTCTACCCCAAACTCTTTTTCTGGCAAATCACGTACATGTCCCTTTGAGGAGACAACTTCATATTCACCTTTAAGTATCTCTTTTATGGTCTTTGCCTTTGCCGGTGATTCGACGATTATTATTTTCTTCATCTTGTCCCTTCCTATCTGCTCAGTTTACGAATCGTTGTGATCATACTCTGCAAAGTTGAAATATCTTTTGCCTCAAGATATATTCTCACCACAGGTTCTGTTCCAGAGGCTCTCGCGAGCATCCATGCACCTGGTCTGTCGAAGAAATATCTCATACCATCAACGGAATCTTGATCAGCTACCCGGATGCCAGACAGATAGTCTTTTATGTTTCTGAACTTCGTCAGTAGTTCTTGTTTTTCCTTTTCGTCCTTCAGTTCAAAATCTATTCTCGTGTTGAAAAAGTCACCATAGTTTCTTCGGAATTCTTCCCTTATCTCAGACAAAGCCTTCTTTTCGTATGCCATCATCTCCAAAACAAGCAAACAAGCCAATATTCCATCTTTCTCTGGCGTGTGATTCTGCACGGTGAGGCCTCCACTCTCTTCTCCAGCGATAACTGCATTCTCACTCAGAAGTACACTCGCGAGGAACTTAAAACCAACAGGCGTTTCTATCACTTTCTCATTGAAAGCATGTGCGACAGCATCGAGTGCGTGTGAGGTGGCAACGGTTCTTGCAACAGGTCCTTTGAGGTTCTTGTTCTTGTAAAGATGATGTGCTAAAAGGGCAATTACTTCATTAGGTTTCACGAAATCGCCTGTGTCGTCGACAATCCCAAATCTATCTGCATCGCCATCCGTTGCAACTACTGCGTCCCATCCGCGATTTTTAACTCTCTCGGCAAACTCTCTCAAGCGTGTTTCATCTGGTTCAGGCCGTCCTCCTCCAAAATATGGGTTTCTGTAATCGTGAACTATCTCAAAGTCACCACAGATTGACTTGCACAGCTCGTCTAAGTATCCTATGGCAGTTCCATACAAGAGATCGGCGATAACCTTCAGACCAGCCGATTTGATCCTTTCGAGGTCAACTTTCTTTGCCATTGTTTTCATGTACTCAGCTTTTGGCTCAACGATTTCGAACAACTCCTTTGCACTTGCTTCACGAATACTGATCATCGGTATTTTGCTTTCGTCTATCTTTTCTATTAGACTCTCTATTTGTTTTGTAACCTCTGGTGGTGCTGGTGAACCATCGGCTGGGTTGAATTTTATGCCGCAGTATTCAGGTGGGTTGTGTGAAGCTGTTATGTTTATTCCACCGGACAAACCGTAATGTCTTATCGCGAAAGATACAACTGGTGTAGGTGTGGGATTTTCAGGCATCAATACCTTTATGCCATTTGCCGCCAATACCTGAGCTACCAACTGTGCGTAGTGTTCGGTCATGAACCTGGTATCACGTGCCACAATCAGAGTTTTTCCGCCCGTCTTCTTCACATATTCGGCTATGGCTTGGCTCACTATCTTTACGTTACTGAAGGTGAACTGATCGCTGATGATCGCTCGCCATCCCGATGTACCAAATTTGATCTTCATCAATCGATCCCTCCAAGCCAAAGGCGCCTTTGCAAATGTCTGTCATATTCACTCCATAACTTGTCTGTACCATTTCTTTTTTCCTTTTCTCCAATTGCTCGAAATCGAGCCAGTTTGGCATCCATGTTTTCCAGCATGTGAATCACAAAAGCTTCCGCTGTCTTAGGAACAACCGGTGAACCCCATTCGAGTTCCCCGTGATGAGAGAGAATAATGTGTTCAAGCTGCATCGATTTGCTTTTACTCAGTGCCGCTTTCTTTGCGAGTTCTAAGAACATCTCTGTGCCGAGTACTATGTGGCCTATCAATTCCCCTTCATCTGTCACCTCGAAACCCTTCTGAGTCACTCTGTATTCTCTTACCTTCCCAATATCGTGCAAGATCGCTCCGGTAATCAGAATATCCCTGTTGATGAATTGCTCGTAGACACTCGAAAGAGCTTTGCACAGAGAGGCTACATCTAAGGTGTGTTCTAATAAACCTCCCAAATATGCATGGTGAACGTTCACACCAGCAGGAATTTGAAGAAACTGCTTGACAAACTGAGTATCTTCGACGAACAGAGTTTCCAAAAGTATTCTCAATTCATCATCCAAGATATCCTTTATGAGTGCCTTAAGATCGTTGTACATCTTGTCTATGTCACGAACGGTCACATCGACAAATCTTCGAAAATCGTACTCAGAATCTTTCAGAGGTTTGAGAGATTCTGGATCTTTGTCTAAATTCAGTTGTACATGGTCTTCGAAATAAACGACACGACCTTTTGCCAAAACAACGTCACCTTCGTTGATCTTGCTGAAGTTCCTTTCTGCGTTGTGCCAGTCGACAGCTCTTATAGTTCCTGTTTTATCTGAGAGGGTCATCAGTAGAAACCTCTTTTGATCTTTTGCCTCTTGAAGTTTTCTGCTCAAGACCTTTGCCACGATTTCAACGTTTTCATTTATCTTTTGGTTGAGCTGTTGGATGAATGGAAGAACCGAGAAAGTACTTGCTTCGAGCTCGTTGAAAATGTCTTTGGGTATCTTGTCGCCGAGTTTCACAGGATCACTCCTCTCGCTTGCACAACAATTTTACAACATGTTTTTGAGATTGAACAATTTGATGATGTTGCAATCGCCTATAATACCTGTGGTACAATAAAAATGCAAATGAATATCGTGCAGGGGAGCTTCTAATCCGAGGCTGAGAGGAGGGTGGAAACCCTCGACCCTTGAACCTGATCCGGGTAATGCCGGCGTAGGGAGCAGAAAGGTGACAAATTACCCCGCCGGTGGCGGGGTTTTAACTTTGGGGAGGTGGTGTATATGAGAAAGTTGTTATTTATTTTAGCACTAATTCTTGTAGTGTCAAGCTTTTCTCAAGAATTGGTCGTCTACACTTACAGTAGCTTCGCTTCAGGCATTGCGCAGAAAGTCATACCGATCTTTGAGAAACAGTACAACGTTAAAGTGAAGCTCTTGTCATTTGGTGATGCGGGCAATGTCTTGGCACGCATGATCTTGGAAAAGGACCAGCCCAAGGCAGATGTGGTTGTGGGCTTAGATCAACCATTGTTACGAAAAGCCATTTCAGAGGAACTCCTTATGCAGTTTGTTCCTGAGAGTATTTCAAAGGTGAAAGACCGTAGCCTATTAGATCCACAAGGTTATGGTACACCTTATGACTTTGGTGCAATTGCCTTGGTGTACAACACCGAGAAGATAACAAACCCACCGAAGTCGTTCAGAGATCTGCTCGACAAGAGATTCGCAAGAAAGTTGGTCGTTCAAGATCCTCGCACATCAAGTACAGGACTTTCGTTCCTACTGTGGACAATAGCAGTCTTCGGCGAAGACGGGTTCTTAGATTACTGGAAGAGCCTGAGAACTAGTATACTCACAATCACTCCTGGTTGGGATGAAGCCTTCAGCATGTTGGAAACTGGCGAGGCTGACATAATGGTGAGCTATGCAACCGATGGTGCGTACAGCTATCACGAGTATGGTAGTTTGAAGTACTTGCCTGTGGTAATGGAAGAGGGTGCTTTTGTTCAAATCGAATATGCAGCAATCGTGAAAGGCACTAAGAACGTTGAAATGGCTAAGAAGTTCTTAGAGTTTCTCCTTTCTGAGAGTTTTCAATCAGAAGTTCCTTTGAACCAGTGGATGTACCCGGTGATCGAAATAGAACTTCCTGAGGCTTACAGATATGCCTCCAAAATTGAAAAGGTTTTGCCGTTCGATTATGATCTCTTCGACAGGAATGGAAAGAAATGGCTTGAAGAATGGGCAAAGGTAATGATAGCTAAATGAGAAAATCCCTTCTTTTGTCTTTGGTGCCGACGGTTTTCGTCGGCACCTTTCTGATATTTCCATTGATCTTGTTGGTTGTGAGATTTCCACAGATAGATCTTCTGCGAGTACTATCGATGAACTCATCTGTTGTGAGATTCACAGTCTTTCAAGCTCTTTTATCAGCATTATTGACGATGCTTCTGGGCATACCTGGCGCTTATTTGGTGGCAAGAACAAGACTGCCGACAGCGATCAAGAGTCTCGTGAAATCTGCAAGCATGGTTCCATTTGTCCTTCCGGGGATATCTATGGCGGTGGGATTCTTGCTAACCTTTGGCAACAATGGATTGTTGAACACACTTTTGTCTGTTTTCAACATCAAAGTCAGAATACTGTATACCTTTACCGCCGTTCTCATTGGACATGTTTTCTACAACTTTCCTTTGTTCATAAGAATAGTTGGTGATGCGTTTGAAAGAATAGACAAAGCCATACTTGAAATGGCAAGTTTAGAGGGCGTTTCAAAGTTCAAACGCTTCTGGTACATTGAACTTCCTTTAGTTCTACCTGCTATTGGATCAGCCTTTGCACTTTCTTTCCTGTACTGTTTCACGAGTTTTGCCGTCGTCTTGATTTTAGGAGGTATAAAATACTCGACGATCGAGGTAAGTATCTACATGTACTTGAAAGTTTTGTTGGATTTCGAGAGCGCGCTCGCTTTGACCTTTGTTCAAATGATCTTCGTCGCACTTGCGAGTTTCATATTCTTGACTTTGTCTGCAAGGACTGGGGAATTCTCTGGTGAGACTCTCAAAGAGCGACATCCAAAGTGGGCTTATCTGTATGTGGTTGCAGTTGTTTTCTTTGTTTTTCTTCCTTTGTTCATGTCATCGCTCGGCGGATTTCTCAGATATGGTGGCAGCTTCACCTTTCAAAACTTCAAAGGGTTATTCAGTCAAACCGTTGAATGGATAATAGGAGCTGATGTCAAATCCATAATCTTTTTCAGTCTTATTTTGAGTGCATTAGCTTCTGTCATCGTTTGCACAATTGGTCTTATAACTTCCTATATTTCTGTCAGACACAACAATCTCATTTCTGTATTGACAAACCTTCCAATATCGATATCGCCAGCCACGATGGCCTTCGGCATGATTTTGTTCACCTTGCTGCCACTACCTGTTAAGCTGGGGGCAATCTACACTCTTATATCTCTTCCTTTGGCGCACAGTTCACTGCAGAATTTGTGGAGAAACCTTCCAAGAGAAATCGAGGAAGCAGGTAAGATAGATGGATGTGGAGCTTTGCAAAGTCTCTTCTTGATTACATTACCGATCTTCAGAAAAGAGTTGCTTGGTATCTTCACTTTTTCTATGGCAATTGCGCTTGGAGAGATCACGGCAACTGTGATTCTTTCAGAAGGCAGATTCACTACTGCTTCAGTGGCGACTTACAAACTCTTCAGTACGCGTCACATCGGGGAAGCGCAAGCGCTCAATTCCATGTTGATGTGGATTGTTCTCTTCTTGTTCTTTGTAGTTGAGCAGCTCACTGAAAGATCCTCAAGGTAATACTCAACCACAAATTCAAGAATACTTCACCGACGAGAAAGACAGTTCAGAGATAGAGTAGAATAAAACTGTAGGTGATACTTTGCCAGATTATCCGGTACAGTACAACAATCCTGGTCCTGAAATTGAGTTGAAAACGAAAAGAGGTTATCCGAGACTCGGCGCAACGCCAGATGACACGGGTGTCAATTTTGGTATTTTCACCCGAAATGGACGCAGAGTGATACTCGAACTCTATCAAAATCATTACGACGAAAAACCTTCCCACAGATTCGTATTAGATCCCGTTCACAACAGGACAGGTGACATCTGGCACATATACGTTTACGGTATTGGGCACGGACAGTACTACGGCTGGAGGATCGATGGTGAGTATGACCCTGTGAATGGCAAGAGATTCAACGTTTATAAGCTGTTGAGTGATCCTTATGCAAAGGCGATATCTGGATCGTACGAATGGGACGAAGACAGTGTCTATGGATACGATAGAAATTCACCATTGAAGGACCTTTCCTTTTCCACTATTGATTCTGCGCAAAGTCCCACGAAATCGATAGTAATAGATGACTCGAAATACGACTGGACATCAGACAAAAGACCGATGATTCCATGGAAAGACACGATTATCTACGAAATGCACGTGAGATTTTTCACCGTAAGTCCCACATCGAGAACAACCTTTCCTGGGACTTTTCTTGGAATACTTGAAAAACTCGATCATTTGAGAGAACTTGGTGTGACGACTGTTGAACTGATGCCAATCTTTGAATTTTGCGCGAATGCCAACAGAAATATCAACCCTTACACAGGTAAGATGCTCAAAGACATGTGGGGATACAATCCACTGGGTTTCTTCGCTGTGACAGGCAACTATTCTTTGGGAATGAAACTTGGAGAACAAGTCTTTCTCTTCAAGGACTTTGTTAGAGAGATGCACAGAAATGGGTTTGAAGTGATCCTCGATGTTGTCTACAACCACACGGGTGAAGGCAATGAAATGGGGCCGACGCTCTCTTTCAGAGGTATAGACAACGAGATATACTACATTTTGAATCCGTCGAACAAAAGGTTCTACATGAACTACTCTGGTTGTGGCAATACACTCAACTGTAATCATCCCGTCGTCAAAGAGATGATAATAGACAGCCTGAGATATTGGGCAACAGAGATGCATGTAGATGGCTTTCGTTTTGATCTTGCATCAATTCTCGGTAGAACACCCGATGGAAGATGGATTGGCGACTTTTCGCTGTTGAAGGATATTTCAGAAGATGCAATATTGCATGATTTGAAGCTCATCGCTGAAGGTTGGGATGCCGCAGGAGGATATTTTTTGGGCCAGTTTCCAGAAGGTTGGGCTGAGTGGAATGGAAGATATAGAGACACTGTAAGGAGATTTGTTCGTGGCGATGAAGGTACAGTGCAAGATCTCGCTATGCGAATAGCCGGAAGCCAAGATCTCTATGGCACTCGCTCTCCTCATGCGAGCATTAACTTTATCACCTGTCATGACGGCTTTACACTCAGAGATTTGGTGAGCTATCGCTATAAGCACAACGAGGCAAATGGTGAGGACAACAAAGATGGCAGCGATGAGAACTACAGTTGTAATTATGGAGTAGAAGGCGAGACAGATGACCCTCAGATAATTCGTTTGAGAAAACAGCAGGTGAAGAACTTCGTGGCTATTCTGATGGTGTCTCATGGTACCCCGATGATCTTGATGGGAGATGAGATCTATCGAACTCAGAAAGGAAACAACAACGCTTATTGTCACGATGACGAAACGACATGGCTTGATTGGTCTTTGAAAGAAAAGCACGAAGACATCTTCAGATTTTTCAAAAAGATGATTCATTTTCGAAAGTCACATCCCGCACTGAGAAGGCCGCATTTCTTCAGTGGCTTACCAACGAGCGCGGGGCTTCCAGACCTGACATGGCATGGTGTTAAACCATTTGAACCTGACTTTTCACATTATTCTCATTCACTGGCTTTCATGATAAGCGGTGAGACAACTACGCAGGAACACGACAAAGATATATACGTGATTCTGAATCAATGGAGAGAACCTCTTAGATTTGTTCTGCCATATATACACGGCAAGAGTTGGTACAGGGTCGTTGACACATCAAAAGATAGCCCAGAGGACTTTCTCGATGATCCTGAAAAAACTGGTTATGTGTACATCGCCCAACCGAGAAGTACTGTTGTCTTGATTGGAATGTGAATGTTCATTAGTTTTGAACAACGATAGCGAGAAGATCAAGATCATGGATCTTGTGGGTTCTGATTTGCTGTGTGTACCTTCGGTGTATGGACTATAATATGAGATAGCAGTACATTGTTTTTTGGGAAGATAGATCTATAACTTTTATGTCTATCTGTTGTGCTGACAATCCAAGGGAGGGATGTGCATGAAAAGAGTTTTCTTCTTGATCGTCTTGCTCGTGTGTGTTCATCTTTTTGCTTACGTTCCAGCTACCGCCGATTACGTAGTGATCTTGAGAGATCTTGAGACGATCAATTCATTTCTACCCGAAGTTGGCCGTTTTGGCAGCGTTACAAAAGGGTTTGTTTGCTTCTTCGGAAAACTCTCACTAAATCTGCCAACTCTTGCAGAGTTTTTTGAGACTGAAGAGCTTGAAAATGCCCAGAATCTACTCGATGTCTCGATAGTAACCGATGATCCACAATGGGTGGAACAAAACCTTTCGCAGTTGCTTGAGAATCGAGAAGTTGTTCAAAAAACAGGCCTGCACTACTTCGTGGCGCCATCGATGGTAGAAGATGTCAAAGCCATGATCAGCGGCGAGTTGCCTGCCTTTGAATTACCCCAGACAGCAAATATCTATGTGAAAGTACGTTCTGTTCCAATAATTGGCATTGTTTTGCACCTACTCGGTTTTGGTGAAGGCATACCTGTTGAAGATGAAGTGAGTATAAACCTTGAATCAGAGATGGCAAGAATTCTTGTCAAGGCGAGTAAGGAGACCAAATTTGATTGGGAGTTGAAAAAAGCTCAGTCGACGGTGATCGCAAAAGGTCTGAAGGTTCTGAGAGATTCGGAACTTACGTTAGTGATGTCTACTTCAATTTTGTCACAAATTCCGCCAGAGATATCAGAAGAAGTTGGTGTAGAACTCGGTGAGCTTGAGTTTATTTTCTCCAAGGCAAGGAGTATTTCTCTCAGTATGTCCGACGATATGTCAAAAGTTGCATTATTCTTTGACCTTCAAGAAGAAGGACTCAATGAGCTCGTCAAAACATTTGAAGAACTGGAAGCCTCAGTGAAAAAGACAGACGATTTTGTTTACGTAAGTGTAGAGGAATTGACCGGAATATTCCCTACCAAAGGTGGCATAGCTCAGATCTTATCTAACAACGTTGACGAAAAGGAACTCATACCAGTCGAGAGCGGTATAATCGGGAAAATCTCCTTCAAACAAGAAGATTCATTTGTTGACCTTTCAATATCGAGAGAAAATGCCTCAGTGCTCATAAACGCAATCGTTTCAAAGAGTGCTGTCTTGTATGCCTTTAAGGAAATCTTCTCGGAGTTTTTGCCAAAGCCACCAGAAATAAAGCTAATCAAAGAGATCGTTGATTACATCGATCAAATGTGTTATTACATGTACTTAGACCCGCCTGAAACTCTCAATGAACTTGCAGATGTAATACCACCAGAATTTGTCGACAGGTTGACATATGAAAGAGAAGAGGCAGATGAAGAAACTTGGATCATCACAATAGGTGTGAAGAGCGATCTTGTAAACTCTTTGACCGAAGATGATGTAATGGATGCACTCGGTTATTCTGTTGATGCTGTTTATTTTGACGTAGACAACGGAATCATCTTCGTTAGCAAGAATTATGAAAAAGCAGAACCTTTATCAACACTCGATATAATAGAAGATCTTGTGACTGGAATCAGGTGGTACTACGAAGATTATGAGTCAGCACCAGAGAATTTGAATGAGTTGATAAACTGGTATCTTTATTCTCCTGAATGGGTCCTTGATTTAGTTACATACGAACAAACAACAGAGGGCGAGACAACAACGATAAAACTCCAAATCACTACAGGTGAAGAATTAGATTTGCAAGCCCTTTCAGAGAAATACGATCTAACTGAGGTATCTTATGAAGAAGGAGTACTGACAATCGTCTTTGAACTTCCTTAAAAAAAGGCGAGGCTTATGCCTCGCCTCTTCATTGATGTAGATAGATTTCTATGCCTATGTATCTTTCCATGGTTTCTTTTATTGCCTTAGCAACGCGAGAGAGATTTATAGCGACATGGTGCTCAAAGCCTTCTAAGCATATGTAATTCATCAACTTCTGAAGATTATCTATTCTTGCGATGGCTCTTGATCCAAAGGTTTTTGGATCTTCTGGGAGTATTTCACCTTCTCCGACGTATCCTCGAATCGTTCCATTGATATCGTCACTCGAGAGCCTAAAGAAGGTGAACGGCCCAGTCTTTATCTTTCCAGCGCAAGCACCGTATGCGTTTTGATTGCCAACAGTTGTTCCGATTACATCAGCATAGCGTATCTCTGCTGTTTCGTATATCGAACGAGGAAAATTCCCACAGTGGAACAAGATGCATTCATCTTCTGATCTGAAATTGTTATTCCAGTCGACGAGTGCCGACGGTTTGTTGGAGGCATTCTGCAGGGCATACATTGACAAAGCTCCCATGATGTCAACCTCGCAGGCACTCGGCCTGAGACTTTCACTCATCATGCTCATCACAGTACACGGCGTGATGTGTAGTTTTCTTTCCATTATTGTCCAACACTGAATGGCTGTCGCGTCAAGATCATTTTCTTCTATCCATTCTTCGATGACAACAGCCAATTTTGCCATCGTGATAAGTGCTTCATTCGGAACTATCTGAATGCGATAGAAGCTTTTCATATTTTCGATCCTGTCTTTTACCCTGTCATCTTCATCTTTGATCTCATCCATTCTGTGAACAATTTCCGAAAGATCTACTGTTTCAACGCTCACGTTCATCCTTTCGAGGATCTTTTCGGAAAATCTCACAGTGTTGAAAGCACTTGGACGTGCACCAATTGCTCCTATTCTTACCCTCTTGAAAGCGTTGACTGTTTGGCAAACAGCCGCAAACCACTCTAAGTCCTTGCTGAAAGTTGGCGAATCGACTTCTTCAGTATGATGTGTGGTGAGGGAAAAATTTATACCGAATTGTTTTAGGTTATTACAGACAGAAATTTTCCCACAGAAACTGTCTCGACGGTTTGACAGATTGAGCTTCTCGGGGTTATCCGGGAATGCATGGACCAACACCGGAACCTGTAGTTCACTCATCCTGATTGCCTGAGCGATGGCCTTTTCATCACCGAAGTTGGGTAAAGTTACGATTATTCCGTCTATGCGCTGTGCGTTTTCTCTAAAGAGATTGGCACATTTTTTTGCATCAGATAGAGTTTCAACAGCTCCAAGTTTTGTTTGAGAGGGATCAAGGGAGATCACCTCATAGCCAAGACTCTCAAGAATGTTGATCATATCTTTTCTGCCTTGCTCAACTAAACCATCTGGAAAGAAATCTCTGTTCCCCACTATCAAACCAAAGCACAGCTTTTTCATCTCATCACCTCGATTTTCTCAGTGTAGTCTTGCGCGCCTTATAGCCATTTGCCAACTGTTTATGCGTTCCTCTCTGAGTATCTGGTCCATAGCTGGTAGATACTTCGTGTAATTTGTGGAGACTTCCTTTTCTTTCAAGATACCGGATTCTTTCGCTGCTAATAAAGCAACTCCACGTGCAGAACATTCTTCTATGTTGTTAACACAGATTGGTATGTCGAGTATATCTGCCTGAAATTGCATGAGAAATCTGTTCTTCGTCGCGCCTCCATCTACCTTCAGCTCATCTGGTTTCATACCTGTTTCCTTTACAAGTGCTGAGAATAGATCGTGAACTTGGTAAGCTATTGATTCCAAAGCTGCCCTGACAATATGTGCCTTTGTAGTACCTTTAGTCATACCACAGATAAGAGCTCGGGCATCGCTGTCCCAATATGGAGCACCAAGTCCATAGAAAGCAGGTACAAAATAGACCCCACAACTATCTGAAACACTGGTGGCGAGATCTTCTAACTCTTCTACGCTTTTCACCAACTGAAGTTGTTCAACAATCCATTTCAACGTGTCAGCAGAGCTGTGAATATTACCCTCCGCAACGTAAGTAACCCTCTTGTCAGTGACCCAGCCAATAGAAAGAACGCCACTGACAAGTTCTGCCTTCTTCTCGCCTAAGTTGATCATCATAGAAGTTCCTGTGCCATAGGTAGCTTTGGCGTCTTTGGGATGAAACCCCATCTGTCCATAGAGTGCAGCACTTGAATCTCCCATCACACCAATCACTGGAAGTTTTCTTGATAACAAACCGTTTAGATCTGTATAACCAAAGACTTCATCTGAGCAAAGCAGTTTTGGAAGGATCTTTGATGGGATGTGGAAAAGGTCCAGTAGTTCTTCGTCCCACTTGAGTGAATGAATGTTCAAAAGCAATGTACGGCTTGCATTCGAGTAATCGGTAACGTGTGGATGATTCTCGCACAGATTCCAGACTAACCACGAATCTATTGTTCCGAAAAATATCTCTCCATCTTCTGCATATTTTCTGACACCTTCTACATTTTCGAGCAGCCAATTTACCTTGCTCGCGGAGAAATATGGGTCAATCAAGAGACCGGTTTTCTCTCTAACCATTCGTTCATAGCCAGCTCTTCTCAGGTTCTCACAAAAATCTTTACCGCGTTGGCACTGCCAAACTATTGCGTTGTAAACGGGCTTGCCACTCTTGTCCCATAATACAGCTGTTTCGCGTTGATTAGTAAGTGAAACCGCGATAATCGAATTAGGATCTACGCGATCGACTATTTTTCGACATGCAGCGAGTGTTTTATCGATAATCTCCTTTGGATCGTGTTCGACCCAACCAGGTCTTGGATAATACTGCGTGTGATATTCTGTCACTCGGCTTACAAGGTTTAACTTTGAATCGAAGAGAATAACCTTTGTTCCCGTCGTACTTTGATCGATCGCTAAGACGTACTTTTCCAAATTCAAGACCTCCCCAAAAATCTCTGAGCTCTCTTGGTAATTCCAAGGTAGTCAAGATCATAGTGAGAGTAGACTTGACTTTGAGTACCGGTGATCGGATATTCATCTGGAAAGCCGATGATTTCAACTGGAATGGGATGAAATTTGCACAACAAGCTGCAGATGGCTTCTCCAAGGCCACCGTGAATGCTGTGCTCCTCGACTGTCAGGATTCTTTGTGTGAATCGAGCTACTTGAAGTATTAAGTCAACATCCAATGGTTTCACACAAGGTAGATCAACTACCGTTGCTTCAATCCCAGAAGAAGCGAGGATTTTGGCTGCTTCAAAGGCATGCCAAACAACTTCACCGGTTGCAAATATCGCTAAATCTTTTCCTTCTCTTAAGATATTTCCTTTCCCAAATTTGAAAGAATCACTTTCGCTGCTGTAAACGATCGGCACAGGATTCCTTCCAGTGCGTACATAGACAGGTTTATCTATTTCCACAAGCTGAGTCACCATTGCGGCTGCCTGATGAGCGTCGGCTGGAAGTATCACAGAGATATTTGGTATTGCCCTGTAAAGAGCCACGTCGTGTAAAGAGTGGTGAGTGCTACCAAGAGGTCCATAGCTTACTCCGCCACTCACTGCTATGATCTTCACATTTGCTCCACTGTATGCGATATCGTTTTTCACCTGTTCTGCGCTTCGTGCTGAATAGAAACAAGCCGGTCCGAAGAGAAAGACCTTTTTGTTTGAAAGAGCCAGACCAGCGGAAATACCTGTTGCTGTTTGCTCTGCTATGCCTACTTCGATCGATCTGTTGGGAAAGATTTCAAAAAACTTCTCGATTGCTGCCGAGCCTCTTGCATCTGAAGTCACAACAACTATCTGTGAATCTTCTCGAGCAAGTTCTAACAGTTTTTCAGCTATGGCTACTCTGATTGGTATCTTATCTGGCATAGTTCTTCAACTCCTGCAGAGTTTCATCGAGTTCCTTCATAGCTCTTTGGAATTCATCATCATTTGGAACGTGGTGATGCCATTCTTTTTTGTTCTCTATGAAAGAGACTCCCTTACCTTTAATTGTGTGTGCAATAACCACATGAGGAACATCTGAAACTATTGGTATACTCTTGAACACGTTGATCAACTTGTCGATGTCGTGTCCATCAACTTGCAATACCTTCCAACCAAAAGCTTCCCATTTCTTCTCGAGATCTTCAAGTCTCATAACTTCTTCAGTACAACCACTTATCTGTAGTTTGTTCCTGTCCACAATGCCGATTAAGTTATCAAGTCTGTAATGCGCTGCTACCTGAGCTGCTTCCCAAACAGAACCTTCGTCAATTTCACCATCGCCCATCAAGACGTAGACTTTGTAATCTCTTGTATCGATCTTGCCTGCCAAAGCCATTCCAACTCCGACGGCTAAGCCATGACCGAGCGCTCCAGTATTGACTTCAACACCTGGAACCTTCGTGGTGGGATGGCCGGTCAATTTTGAACCAAATGTACAGTAAGTCTTCAATTCCTTCTGATCGAAGAAACCAGCATGCGCCAATACTGCGTAAAGTGCTTCGACGCTGTGACCCTTACTCATGATAAACCGATCTCTGTCTGGTGAATGTGGATTCTTAGGATCGAATCGCATTACGCCAAAATAGAGGCTCACCAAAATATCCACACACGAAAGAGATCCACCTGTGTGCCCTGTCTTTGCTTGATAGATCATCTGCAGAAGTTCTTTTCTGATCTGTGCCGCTTTTATTCTCAAATTCAATGAATCAAGCACTTCATTCACGTCCTTTACCTATTCTTTCGGCCACGACAGCAGCTATGATTATGAAACCTTTTGCCACCTGTTGCCAAAATGGAGACACACCGGTGAGAACCAAACCGTTGTTGAGAACACCTATGATCAAAGCACCTATAAGGGTGCCTTCTATTGTCCCCTTACCACCTGAAAGTGAGGCACCACCAATCACAGTTGCAGCAATTGCATCAAGTTCATACATCAAACCGGCGTTTGGTTGAGCGGAATCAAGTCTTGAAGTGATGATCAACCCAGCAACTGCAGCTAAGGTACCTGAGATCATGTAGGTTATCAATTTGGTCAATCTTGAGTTCACACCTGACAAGATCGCAGCCTTTTCATTTCCACCAACTGCATAGACATACCTACCGAAACGTGTCAGTCTCAAAAAAATAGAACCAAGGACGGTTACGATAGCAGCGATCCAAACTGGTATGGGAACGTTGAGAAACCAACCAGAACCGATCATGTTGAAACTTTCACCCAACTTGGTTATAGGATATCCCTTAGTCCAAAGCATTATGAAGCCTCTAACAGCAGTCATTGTACCCAAGGTTGCCACAAAGGCTGGTACATTGAAAAAGGTTATGATTACACCATTCAACAAGCCGATTGCCAGACCAACCAGAATACCTATAAGCGATGCGCCAACAACACCAAACTGAAGCACAACACCAAAGACAGAGAGCGTGAAACCATATTTCAACAGTCTTGCTGTTACTGCACCGGCAAAGCCCAAGATAGAGCCAACCGAAAGATCTATGCCTCCAGCGAGAATAACATAGGTCATACCTACTGCTATGCACAGATTGACAGCTGCCTGGCGAAGAATCGTCCACAAGTTTCCCACTGTCAGAAAGCGATTACTCAAGAAGGCAAAGAGTATGAAAAGACCTAGCAGAATGATCAAAAACTGGTATTTTGCAAGAGTTCTCATACTCAAAGATTCCTTTTTGACAGAGAGTACGCTTTGAGTGACTTCAGAGCTTTGACTGCTCTTCCCATTCTCAGGATATGGAATCATCTGTTGTTCACTCCTTCCACTGTTGTCTTTGCCGTTCTGAAACTCTTGGGGATTGCAGCTTTGAGAAGTTTTTCCTCGGTGGCTTCTTCTCGCGAGAATTCCGCAGTTTTTCTCCCTTCAGACATCACTATTATTCTGTCAGACATCGCCATGACTTCAGGGAGTTCGGAGGAAACTAAGATCACGCCCACACCGGATTTCGCAAGGTCATTGATCAAACTGTAGATTTCAGCTTTCGCATTCACATCAATACCTCGTGTTGGTTCATCCAGCAGAATCACTTTTGGTCTGAGAGACAACCATTTCGCCAGAACGACTTTTTGCTGGTTCCCACCGCTCAAATTTTCCACAATTTGATTCACCGAAGGGGTCTTTATGTTGAGCCTTTTTACGAAATCAGTGGCAGTGCTTTTCTCAACTACACGATTTATGAATCCCAGTTTTGAAAGATGTCTGAGCCCCGGCAGACTTATATTGTGAAGAACTGTCATTTGCAAGATGAGTCCTGAGAGTTTCCTGTCTTCAGGCACATACCCAAGCCCAGATTTTATCGCATCCAAAGTTTTTCTGATTAACACCGGTTTTCCATCAACAAAAATTTCTGCCGTTACACGCGTATGAGGGTAAAATCCAAATAGAGCTTCCATGGTTTCTGTTCTTCCTGCTCCTATCAGTCCATAGATTCCCAAAATCTCGCCTTTTCTGACAGAGAAAGAAACGTTGTCAACAACGGTCTTGTTTCTCTCATTTACCGCAGAAAGATTTTCAACACGGAGGACCTCATCACCTATTTTGCTTCTTTCCCTGACAAAAAATTTATCGATAGTTCTTCCCACCATGAGTCTAACGACATCATCATAAGTGAACTGCTCAGTTCTGCCTTCTGCTACTAACTTGCCATCTCGCATTACTGCAATTCTCTGAGCAATTGAAAAGACTTCATCCAATTTGTGTGATATATAAATAATTGAGGCACCTTGACTTTGCAGATTTCTGATTATCTCAAAGAGGTTTTCTATTTCTTTCTCACTTATCGCAGAAGTTGGTTCGTCCATTATGATGATCTTTGCTTTACTCACGAGAGATTTTGCTATAGCAACCAACTGTTGTTGACCTGTACTGAGTTCTTCCACCCTTTTTCTTGGATCGACATTGAGTCGTACTCTTCCTAAGACTTCCTTTGACTCTTTAAAGAGTTTCTTGTAATCAACAAAGCCCCAGAGATTCAAAGGTTCCCTACCCATCCACATATTCTCAGCGATCGTTAGGTTTGGAACGAGGTCCAGTTCTTGTGGTATCAGAAATATACCACAATCTATCGCCTCGCGAGGTGTTTTGAAACGAGTTTCTTTGCCTTCGATAAAGATCTTTCCTGCGTAGTCAGAGTATACTCCAGCAAAGATTTTCATCAATGTTGATTTACCTGCACCGTTTTCTCCGACCACCGCAGTAACGATTCCTTTTTCAATTGACAAAGAAACATCGTTAACAGCTATAACGCCAGGAAAGACCTTAGTTATATTTCTGGCTTGGAGAATTACATTATTTTCACTCATTTAGTAGCCTCCTTGACTCAATTCAAGTCTTAGTGGAATGACCGATATTGGGTACTTGACTGGGTCATCACGAAGAAGATTGAAAAGTCCTATGAACTTAACTATCAGGTCAGAAGTACCTGATTTGTCGCGCACCGATTCGATAAAAGGTGCTGCAACTTCTTCGCTCACAATATCGTTTAGAGCTGTGGAGACAAGGTTAAAGTCCATTATTCTATCAAAATCTTCCATTTTGATTATTCCAGTTGCCATCACTATGGTATTGCCAAAGACTCTCCTCGTTATGTAAAACTCGGGTTGTTCTGTTTCTTCTCTTATTCGTACAAGTATTCCGTCTTCGTCAACTGAAACAACGTGCCCCGAACCTTCTACTATGTAATATCTGTAATTGGAGATGCCCACGACCTTTGCATATTTCTGATGAGCTTCTTCTGGATTCAAACTCAACAATTCGAGGACTTCATAAGCATTTGCTTTGGTGAGGTTTGTCAATTGTCCCTGAAGTTTAAGCCACACGTTTTGTGCGTAGCTCTTCGGATCAAATGTCTTTCCAATTTGATCTATGGGGATCACCTTGCAGGATCTATTGATCAACACCACCACGATGACTGCGAGCAATGAAAGGATTATCTTTTTTCGCACACATATGCCTCCCACTAAACCCCGGGCACAAAGCCCGGGGTAGAAAGATCACTTGCGTCCATATGGTGCATACTTCTCGATGTTCTCGCGGCTGACCAATTCAACAGTGACCGGCACTATTTCTGGGAACTGTCTTTCACCTCTTAGATACTGGTCTGCCCACTCAGCTGCAAGCCTCGACATCAATTTCGGGAATTGCATTATTGTGGCGACGATCAGTCTTCCTTCGTTAATCGCATAAATGACATCCTCTGCTCCATCGAAACCAAAGATGAAAATATCTTTTCTTCCAGCTGCTTCGACAGCCATCAGAGCACCAAGTGCCATTGCGTCATTTCCACACCAGATTGCTTTGATCTCTGGATGAGCTTGCAGTATTTGTTCTGTGACCTTGAACCCAGTGTCTCTGTCAAATTCTGCTGACTGCTGTGCTACCATTGTGAACTCTTTGTACTTGTCGACGACTGAGTGGAAGCCGTTTGATCTGTCCCAGGTGGGTTGTGCACTCAGAATACCGAGTAGTTCTGCATAAGGTATCTTGTCTGCTTTAACTTTTTCCTTCATGAACTTGACGAAGTATTCACCCATCAGAACTCCACCATAATAGTTATCAGAGTAAATCTGCGAGACTGCAATACCTCTTGCATTGATGCCTCTGTCGATACAAAAGACTGGTATACCGGCATCTTTTGCGCGGCGTACGTTTGCAATTGAACCATCAGCATCTGTTGGGTTGAAGAGTATGGCTTTGAATCCTGCAGCTATTATTGTGTCGAAATGTGATGATTCTTTTGCCGTGTCATTCTGAGAGTCAAAAACGGTGACTTCATAACCCAGCTCTTGAGCTCTCAGTTTGGCAGCATCTGCAAGTACGACAAACCATGGGTTGTTGAGAGTAGAGATCACAACTGCGATCTTCCCCTTCGTTTCAGCTACGGCAACGAATCCAACCATGAGAATGGCCACGGCAATTACAATAGCGAGAAACTTCCTCATAAAACCACCTCCACCTTGAGTATTTAACCCCTCTTGGGGTTGTTGTTCCTTGGCTTGACAGTTTCTCTCAAAACGACGTCTGTTTGAAGTATCGTGTTTGTCTTTTTGATATTACCCTTACTGAGAAGTTGATAAAGTATCTTGCCTGCTGTGTACCCCATTTCGTATATAGGTTGCCTTACTGTTGTCAAAGAAGGTTTGGAATACTTGCTGTAGAACATATCGTCGAATCCGACTACACTTACGTCTTCTGGTATTGAATAGCCCATTTGAGTGAGTGCTTCAATTGCTCCAAGAGCAACTAAGTCATTTCCTCCGACTATCGCTTGAGGAATTTCTTTCAGCCTTTTCGTAAGCTCATACCCACTTTCGAAGGTGAATTTTCCATAGAGTATCTGGAAATCTACTACAGCATGTCTTCTGACACTGTTTACGAAACCACGTAGTCTTTCTCTGGCACTCGAGGTATTTCGTTCACCACTCAAATAGACTAGTGATCTATGTCCACTTTCTATGAGATAATCTGTGATTTTTTCGACACCAGTTGTGTTGTCCACACCTACGTATGGAACATTGAGATCTTCATATCGTCGATCCATGAAAACCATCTTTACATTTGTGGAATTCACGATGCGAGAAAAATCAGAGTTCTGTCCGCCAGAACATGTGACGATCATTCCCTCAACATTTTGAGAAAGTAGGGCTTTGAGTAATTTGACTTCTTCGCGAATGTTGTGATCGGTTCCACAAACCATGAAAGTGTAACCTTTTCTTTTCAAGAAATCTTGAGCACCTTTCACCATTAACAAGAAAGCCGGGTTCGTTATGTCTGGGATGATGAAGCCTATCAACTTTGTCGATCCAGTTCTCAAACTGCGGGCGATCTGATTAGGCTGATATCCAAGTGCTTCAATTGCTTTTCTAACCTTATTTCGTAATTCTTCACTTACACTTTCTGGGTTGTTTATAACTCTTGACACAGTGGATATAGAGACACCAGCCATCTGGGCAACGCTTTTAATGTTTGTGGAATTGTTTTCTGCTTTATTCTTCACAACGATTTGCTCCCCTTCTTTTTGAAAACGTTTTTGAAAACGTTTTCAAAACCAATACAATTCTGACGCTATCTATCTGTTTCAGTCAAGTACCAAATTTCCGATTCAGCATCCTTATTGAGCTCTTATAGATCGTTATGCACAAAAAAGTTTTCAAATCTCACTTTATCTTCTGTTTTTTTCTTTTATCTATGCGTAGCGACAAATTCTACTTTTGCAGTAGTGATAGTTCAATTTTGGTTAACACAAGAACACCAAGGGATTGAAAACCAGTAGCTGTATCTTTACCTGCTTTTCTTCAGAGTACTCTGTTGGCCTTCACAACAATTTGTAATAACTCGACATCGATTGTGTGAGCTGAAGTTCATCCTTCGAACCTGAGAATCTGTTAATATCTTCATTGAGTATGTTCTTACCGACAACTGTTGAGGAACTTCAAAAACTCGGCTGGAAAGAACTGGATATAATACTTGTCACCGGTGATGCCTATGTTGATCACCCATCTTTTGGCGTGGCGTTGATAGGCCATTTTCTGGTATCGAAAGGCTATAGAGTGGGAATCATAGCACAGCCCAAATGGGATAGCGCTGAAGATATAACCCGTTTGGGCAGACCAAGATTGTTTTTCGGTATTAGCGGCGGCAATGTTGATTCTATGGTCGCAAATTACACGGCTTCCATGAAAAAGAGAAAAACAGACGATTATTCGCCAAATGGCATCGCTGGCAGAAGACCAGATCGTGCTGTGATAGTTTACTCAAATTTGGTTCGCAGGTTCTTCCCGAAAGTGCCAATAGTTTTGGGTGGCTTAGAAGCGAGTCTAAGAAGATTTGCACACTACGATTGGTGGTCTGATACGGTCAGAAAATCAATATTGCTTGATGCGAAGGCTGACCTTCTCGTTTACGGCATGGGGGAAAAGACAGTTCTCGAGATCGCGCATAACTTAGAGCAGACAGGCGATATAAGATCATGCCAAGGTATTCGAGGTACACTCTTTTGGACATCGCGAAAACCGGAGAACGGTGTGGAAATACCAAGTTTCGAGGAAATACTGAGAGAAAAGCACAACTATGCCAAAGCAGCAGCTCTACTGCAATTTTGGACAGATCCATTCAGAGATCTCTTGGTCTATCAAAAACAAGACAATCGTTATGTAGTTCAAAATCCACCACAGCTTCCTCTTGAACAACGCGAACTCGATGAACTTTATCTGTTAGACTTCGAAAGAAAGGTTCACCCGTATTATGCGAGAATGGGAGCTGTTCCTGCTCTTGAAATGATTCAGTTCTCTATTACAGCCACAAGAGGTTGTTATGGTATGTGCAGCTTTTGTGCTCTCACACACCATCAGACAACGCATGTAATTTCAAGGAGTGCTGATTCTATTCTTGAGGAAGCGAGAATGCTCGCAAAACATTCAGATTTTCGTGGCACTATCTCAGATATCGGTGGACCAACGGCGAATATGTACGGTTCAAAATGCCAGCAGAGAGAGTCACATGGACAGTGCAAGAAATTTTGTCTTTACCCTGAGATTTGCAAGAATGTGAGTGTCGATCACAAAGGTTATTTTGAGTTGCTTGAAAAGGTTAAAACGATCAACGGTGTAAAAAATGTTTTTGTCTCGTCTGGAATCAGACACGATTTGATCTTGCAAGACAAGGATGCAGATATCTTCATTAAGAAGTTAATCGAGTTTACACCTGGCCAGTTGAAACTTGCTCCAGAACACGCTCACCCAAAAGTGCTCAGATTGATGAGAAAACCCCCCATTGAAATCTTTCTTGAGTTCAAAAGAAGATTTGAGGGTATCGCAAAATCTTTGAACAAAAGACGGTATGTAATAGGTTATTTCATCGTGGCACATCCTGGTGAATCAACTCAAGAGAACAACTATCTCAGAAAATTCATACAACAGAACCTTGGATATCACCCACAGCAGATTCAGATTTTCACACCATCACCTGGCACGATCAGCACTGCGATGTATTACAGTGGTGTTGATCCTATCACCAACGAAGAAGTCTTTGTAGAAAGATCACTCAAAGTCAGAAACAAAATGAAACAGAACTTACTCTTTCAACAATAGGTGGTAGATCTTTGTGCAAAATGACGAACACAAAAACTTTGCAAACTTGCTTCGCCAATTTTGTATAAACTTTTCGGAAAAGATAGTTGAGCCTATCGCTTCTTGATCAAAAGGGTCACGTTCTATTTTTTCTCGCACTCAACAGTTTCACAACTTCAAACAACGGTACTATCATAACCGCGGCGAGAAAACTGACCAGTAGTTGATGACCTGCCAATGTTGCTGTTCCAAAGACCTTTTGCAGTGCCGGGATATAGATAACCCCCAGCAGCATGACGAAAGAAACCACACAAGCCAAAATTAGCCTGGGGTTATTTCTGATGCCTACTTTAAATAAGGAATGTTTTAGAGACTTCGAGTTCATGGCGTGGAAAAGCTGTCCCGTACAGAGTGTGAAAAAGACCATCGTTCTGAGGAGTTCTATATCATCGTGTTCTAACAAAGCCCAACCGTATACAAAGAGTGTCAAAGCAGACAACAGCAAACCTCCGATGAATATACGTCTCAAAACGAACGGGCTCATTATTCCTTCTTTTGGATCTCTTGGTGGCCTTTGCATAACATCTGGTTCGGCTGGCTCAACACCAAGTGCCAGCGCAGGCAAGCCATCTGTCACCAAATTCATCCACAGTATTTGGACGGGTATCAACGGCAGTGGGAGTCTGAGCAATATTGAAATGAAGATCGTTGCAACCTCACTTATGTTACAAGATAAGAGATAATAAACAACCTTTCTGATGTTGTCAAAGATCTTTCGCCCTTCTTCTACGGCTGCGACGATGCTTGCAAAGTTGTCGTCTGTGAGAACCATGTCAGAAGCATCCTTAGACACATCTGTACCAGTTATTCCCATCGCTACACCTATGTCTGCCTTTTTCAGAGCCGGAGCGTCGTTGACACCATCACCGGTCATAGCAACTATTCGCCCACGTTTCTTAAGGGCTTCTACAATCTTGAGCTTGTCACTTGGTGAGACACGTGCATAGACTTTTACATCCTCGACAACCTGCACCAGTTTGTCAACATCCATTTCGATCAATTCACTGCCTGTCAGAACTAAACCCTTTTGATCTAATATCTTCAACTCTTTTGCAATTGTTTGAGCGGTCACTCTGTGATCTCCTGTGATCATGATGACCTTTATGCCTGCAGCAGCACACTTTTCCAGCGCATCTTTTACCTCAGGCCTCGGTGGGTCGATCATACCCATTAGTCCGAGAAAAATCATGTCACTTTCCAAATTAGAGAAATTTTCATCTTTCAGCTCTTTGTAAGCGACTGCGAGAACTCTTAAGCCTTCTTGCGCCATTTGTGTGTTGAAGGAAAGAATCTCTTCTCTGTCTTTTTCGGAAAGTGTCTTTATCTGCCCATCTCTGTCCATGTATGCAGTGCAATTTTTCACCACAATATCGGGTGCACCTTTTGTGAAAGACAGCACTGTACTTTCATTTCTGTGAACCGTCGTCATCATCTTTCTATCTGAATCAAATGGTATTTCGTGGATGCGTGGCATTTTCTGTTCCAATTTTTCTTTTTCAATCCCAAAATCAAAGGCTGCAACGGCAAGGGCTATTTCTGTTGGATCCCCCGAAGTAACTCTGTTACCATCTTTCGAAGTGATGAAAGCATCGTTGCACAGTGTCGCACCAATCAGAAGAAGGTAGATGCATTTTGAATCTTTCTCTTTTGCTTTCTCATGTTCGAAGAGCTCAGATTTGTGTGTGTAGTATTTGACAACAGTCATCTCGTTTTTCGTCAACGTACCAGTTTTATCAGAACATATAACGTTGACTGAACCGAGTGCCTCTACTGCCTGGAGTCTTCTTATCACAGCATGTCTCTTCACCATGTTGTACATGCCCAATGCCAAAACGATGGTGACCACCGCCGGAAGTCCTTCTGGAACTGCGGCGACAGCCAAACTCACCGCCGTGAGAAACATCTCAAGAAGTGGATTTCCTTCGAGTATTCCAACGACGAAGACTATCGCACAGATAGCAAGGACTATCACACCGATTTGTTTTCCGAGTTTTTCTAAATTTTTCTGTAAAGGTGTTTCTTCTTCTTCCATCTCTGAGAGCATCTTCGCTATCTTGCCAAGTTCCGTTTCATTGCCTGTAGATGTCACTACTGCCTTTCCTCTGCCTCTGCTAACGATCGTTCCTGAGTAAACCATGTTGATCCTATCGCCTATGGGTAGTTTATCTTTGTCGATGACATCGGTGATCTTCTCCACTGGTTGAGATTCACCTGTCAAAGCCGCTTCGCTCAAGGAAAGATTCACAGCTTCTATTAATCTTGCATCTGCAGGTACGTAATTACCTGTCTCGAGTAAAACGATGTCCCCAGGTACAATCTCCCTCGACGAGATTGTTTGAACGATGCCATCGCGTATCACCTTTGCCATAGGCGCTGCCATCTTCTTGAGCAACTGTAGAGATTTTTCAGCCTTCGATTCTTGTATAGTGCTCAGTGTGGCGTTGAGAACAACTATGATCATTATGAGGATTGCATCGACTCCTTCACCGACCAGGATCGAAACAGCAGCAGCGGCGAGCAAGATTATTATCAAAAAATCGGTGAACTGAGAGAAAAACATCTGCCAAATCGTTCTTCTCTTTCGCTGGGCAAGTTCATTCGGTCCATACTTCTCAAATCTTTGTTTGGCTTCTTGGGTTGTCAAACCGTTTTGAATATCCGTTTGAAGTTCTTTGCAAAGATCCTCAGCCTTCATTCTGTAAAAATCTTTCAACACGATCACCCCTTGTGTGAATACACGCTCAAAGTGAACTATATGAGTTCAAAAGATCCACGTGCATCAACTGAGATTAGACCTTGAACAAGATCCTTGCTGTGAGCTATCAGAAAACTGGTCATATTCACACAACTGCAAGCGTGGTTAGGTATTATCTGAACTTTATCGCCTATCTTGAGCGAGCTCTTTCCAACAGTTCTTATCTTTCCTACTTCTTCAGAAAGCGATTCAACAACAAGTTCAGGATGATCTTTGACAATACCATAGCTGTTCATCAAAGCAACGCCGTGAGCACCCTTATCCAAACCGAGTGATTTGCTTCCAACATCGATTATATACAAATCCTCACATGGATGAGAGAGTATCGTTCCCAGAACTGTGAGCGCACATCTTTCAACAGAGACAACCCCCAAAGCCACTTGTGTTGCATCGTAAAAGACGTAGTTCCCGG
>JBBFME010000005.1:0-39444 GCA_037478695.1 Pseudothermotoga sp. | reverse complement strand
TGCTCAGAGCCGATGAGACTGTGATAGCGAGACTGAAGAGGAAGATGGCTCAGCTTGAGGAAGCAGAAAGGATCTCTACTCTGCTCAAAAGACAGCCAGAGTTCGAGGCAAGATTACTGACAACTGAGAGAGCTCTCGAAGAACAGATCGATCAATTGCAGAGACAAATAGAAAGATTCAGAGAAGAACGAAATAGACTCTTTGCCTTGCTTGGTGACAAACATGCTGTTGAAAAGCAAATAGAAACACTCTTGAGTCAAAAGCAGGAAGCAGCAGAGAGATTGAAAGATGTAGAAAGGCAGATAGATGAAGAACTTGGCAAGATTGCAGATCAACTCAACGGAGAGATAGAGAGACTGCAGCAGCAACTTGAACTCGAGAAACGCCTTCCAGTCATTGGCACAAAAGAGTATACCGAAGTCGTTCAGCTTCATGAGAAGATTCAAAGTACTGAGAAAAATGCTAAGGATACCGAGAACAAGATCGGCGAACTGCTGAAAAGGCAGGACGATATAGGTAGAGAGATCGAAGAGATAGAAAAGGAACTGGGTTGGCAGGAAGATATCGACAAAATGAAACTCAGGGTGAAGAACTTCGAACTCAGCTACAGGGTTTTGGAGAACAAATTGGAGCAAATTCAAAGACATGAGAAGAGCTATCAACCAAGCTGGGATGTCTTCAAACGCGAAGGCGATAAGATTCTTCGCTCTCTCGAAAAAGAGATACCTACATCTTTGGAATTAGAGACAAAACAGACGAACAACAAACTCCAGTTCATAGAATCTGAAATCTCAAGGCAAACAAAACATGCAAGCAGTCTGCGTATTTTCACGGTGTTTTTCTTGATATTCGCGGCGGTCTCAGTTGCCTTTGGTTTCTTCCTCAACTCTCTGTGGTTTTATGTCTCTGCCGCGGCTGGTTTGGCTTCTGTTGTCTTGTTCATGATACTGAGATCAACTGCAAAGAGTTTGCAGGAAAACGAAGAGCAAAAAGTGAAGTTACAACTTGAGCTTCGTGCAATCGAAAAGAAGAGACATTCAGCTATTCAGCGCCTCTTGAGTGCATTTGGTGTGAACAGCATAGAAGAGCTCAGGCAATCTTATGAACAGTATCGAGATTGGTCAAGGCACGATCAAGAATTAGAAGAATTCAAGGAGAAGCTCTCATCGGAAGCGAAAACTTTGGTTGATGAACTGAGCAGATTTGGCGCAAAGGAGTTGGGTGATGTACCCAGTGTTATCTTGAGACTGAGCACGTTGCTCGAGACTCTTGAGAGGAAGAGATTGGAGTACCTCTTGATACAGCAATCTGTTCAACAAACTAAGAACGAGCTTCAGAAAATTAAAGAAGATCTGTCGAACCTGCTTGATCTCCTCAGGTCGAAGTTGAAATCTCTGGGAATGAAGGATATAGAAGAACTCTTTCCAGCTTTTGAGCGAAGCTCTAAGATAGAAAAGATTGGCAGAGAGATAGAAGAACTCTTGAAAGTGCAGGGATTGGTACAGCGTAAAGAGTTCACTCTCCTTGCGCTGAATTACCAAGAACTGGCCAAGTTGATCGATCAGAAAAGGGATTTAGAAGGTTCCTTAGAGCGATTCTCACAAGAACACATGAAATCATCAGAGTTGTTGAAGCAGATAGAGGAAAAGATCTCGTCGATCAATCTGTCGTCGGATATATCTTCGCAGATACACGAGTTGTCGCTCAAGAAATTAGAAAAAGAAGCATATTCGAAACTGAGAGATCAGATGACACAAGTGAAAGATTTTCTGGAAGATGAACTGAATCGTTTGACAGGAGCTTATGTAGAAAGATTTTCAAGATCGTTGAAAGAACTTTTTGCTGAATTCACCAATTTGTCGCAGAGTATGCACGTGGACTCAGATCTCTCAATCAGGTTTTTCGTCGGGAACCAGTTTGCGGGCACCGCTGAGTCTTTGAGTAGAGCCACACTTGATCAACTGCTCTTCTGTTACAAAATTGCACTCTACAATACATTAGAACCAGAAGAGTCGTTACCCTTGATAATAGACAATTTCTTGATCAGATTCGACGAGATGCGTCTGCAAAAAGCAGTTGAAATACTCAAAGAACAATCGAAGAGAAGGCAGATCATAATCTTCACCAGTGATCAGAGAGTTGTGAAAATCTTCGGAGTACAACCAACTTTGATGCTCGCTGATCTCAAAACATCATGAGCCTGTCTTTACCGGATTTCTTGGCTATTTCAAGTGCTTTCAGCGCTTGCTTCAGTATGCTGTTGTAATCTAAGCCATGGTCTGGGAAGACTCCTATGCCCGCGCTGGTTGTGACATTCACGACGTCTTGTATTTTTCTAATCTCGTCGAGTATTCTGTCGGTGATCTCAACTGCCTTTGACTTTGAGACATTTCTCAGTAAGAGCGCGAATTCCTCTCCGCCGTATCGTGCAGCAAGGTCTGACTTTCGAGTTTTCGCTTTGAGCGTATCAGCTATCTTTTCTATAATTCTGTCGCCAACTTCGTGCCCGTACTGACTGTTTATCTTTGAAAGATCATCGATATCTAATATGACAACGGCAAAAGGTTCTCCTTTTTCACACTGGTTTTCTAGCTCACCAAGAAAGGCCGAATGGGTCAAAAGTAATGTGTGCTGGTCATAGGGTTGTCTTACGACGATACTCTGATAGATTTCAGAGCGTTCGAGCAGCCTGTAGATTTGGTTTGCAATCAGTTCAATGATCCGTATGTCCTCAAGTGTAGGTCGCTTGCCGTGAACAGGCGCGTCTACCGATATGTATCCGACTAAGTCTTGACTTGGGCTGTATATGGGTATTATTAGCATATCGTTGGGCTTCCAGGCATCGGGTTCTTCAAAAACAGATTTTGAATCCAAGAATATCGCTGTGTACTCGGCAGGTAATTCCAAGGCACCATCTGGAACAAAGAAGGAATTGCTCACCCTAAAGCGCTCTTGCATGAATCTGTATATGTAGTCGACTGGTGGTGGGTTGGATCTAAGTCTTTCGAACTCCTGCTGACTTATACCATGGTGTGCTATTCTGACCACTTTGCCGCTCTCTTTGTTGAGTATGTTTATCAAGACGTACTTAAAACCGCTGATTTCACTTATTGTTCCTGCCGTCTCTGAAAGACTTTGTTGAATCGTTCCTTTTTGTGAGACAGAACTCGTCAATTCCGCCAAGAGAGCCAGCTTTTTCCTGAACTGTTCAAATCTTTCGTGCTGAAGCTCATAGATTTTCAGCCTTCTTACGGTTGAAAGACCATTCAAGTACAGAAATTGCCCAAGGGGGTAGAGAGATAGTGTTAAAGCAGAAGGGTATTTCAGATTTGCGAGGATGGCTGTTATCAATCCAAAAAAGCCCGCAAAGATTATTTGGTCAAACCTCAATTTCAACGGTTCCTTTGAGAGGTAGCCAATGGGAATCTGAAGAAGTAAAGTGAGTAGTGCAAAGGAGATAAGCCTCAGATATGAATCTACAAAAAGAGATGTTATGAACAAAGAATATCCAAAGGTTACAAAACAAAACAGAGCTTGAGATAGTCTTCTTTTCACACCTACCTTGCCAATTCTTGTCAAAACTCCGAAGGCAATTACAAAGGCGGTCAGTGAGTGTTGAGAGTACAACGCATGTGGCAGTGCAACCAGAAGAAGGTTCACAAGATCAATTCCACCCACGAGAAAAGATGCAGCCAAAAGTGAGTAGAACACAAAGACTATGTCCAAGGCTTCTGGCCTGGCAGGTTTGAGTAGGAAATACAGAAGAATGGCTAAGGATGCCAATATTACCCACTGCAGCCTTTTCAAGACGACCACCTTTTCATCTCTTCTGTTGAAAACTCTACGGGCAGTTCAATCCATCTTCCCTCGAAGGCAGATTTGTAGATTGCCAAGATTATCTCTACGGCGTTTCTTCCTTCTTCTCCAGTAATATATGGATCTCGCTTAGCGATCAAAGCATCACAAAAATCTCTGTAAAGCGCCACATGCCCCTTGCCATAGACTGTCTCTGGATCTGGCAGATTCATATAAGGATGAATTTCTTCATTCGGAAATCTCCACACTTCGATGCGATTGACTGCCAACCCTCCGATCTTCACAGTCCCTTTTTCTCCAAAGATGCTGAGAACCTCTTCCAAGTTCTTGTTGTATATATTTGAAGTGCCCTCAATAACTCCAATCGCTCCAGACTCGAACTCCACTATTCCTATACCGAGATCTTCTGATTCTATGTAAGGATGATTCATGTTCTTTATGAGGCCAAGCACTCTCTTTGGCTTGCCACCGAGCATCCACTGGAGCAGGTCTATTCCGTGGATACTCTGGTTCATCAAAACACCACCATCTTGCTGCCAAGTACCACGCCAAGAAGCCTGTTCGTAATACTCTCTGTTTCTGTTCCACCTCACACTCACTGTTCCATAGAAGATTCTTCCAAAACTGTTGCTTTCGATCTTCTTTCTCAGTTCTTGAACAGGAGGGTTGAACCTGTTTTGAAAACAAACGCCGAGTTTCAGCTTTTTCTCTTTAGCGAGATCTATCATCTGCCGGATATGAACTGTGCTCAAAGCCATTGGCTTTTCAACGAGAACATGTTTTTCACTGCTGAGAGCATCCATCGCTATTTGGTAGTGTGTGCCACTCGGTGTTGCAATCGCTACAAAATCAATATCGTCCATTTTGAGTATTTCTTTGTAGTCTACATAAACTTGTGGTCTGTAGCCAAGAGTTTTTTCAACCTTTTCAGCCGTTGTTTCTGCTTTCTGAGGGATAAGATCACAAACTGCTTCCAGTCTAACAAGATTGCGGTTTTCAACGATTGCCTCGATGTGTTTCGGAGAGATTCGTCCACAGCCTATCAAAGCCATCTTCAGCATCTGATATTTTCACCCCTTGTGATTCTGTATATTCTTTCAGATGTTTTTCCATCACCGAAGGGATTTTCAGAGATATGCACTTTTTTCTGATTTGCTTGAACCAACGCTTTGTAGATCGATTCTTGAGAGGTTCCAGAGAGCAAGCCAAAACCGGCTTCGATCAACTCCGGTCTTTCTGTCGTCTCTCTTGCGACAACAACGAATTTTCCAAAGGAAGGTGCTTCTTCTTGTACACCACCTGAATCTGTGACGACAAATCGAGCTCCATCTAAGAGTGATAAGAACTGCAGATAATTGACTGGTTCGATGAGAGTGAATCTTGGGTTGTTGCCAACCTCTTGGTTTACAATCTCGCGAACTTTGGGATTTTTGTGAACGGGGAAGACAACTCTTAGATCAACTTCGTTGACAAACTGTGCAATGCCTCTCAGCACAGATCTCATTCTCTCACCAATGTTCTCTCTTCTATGGAGAGTCAACAGAATGTAGTCGTCTAAGCCTATGAGTCTTTCCCTGTAAGAATTTATGTCGATCTTACTCTTCACATGCTCGAGTGCATCTACAACGGTATTGCCAACGACAAAGATCCTTGCTTCCTCGACACCTTCTCTCAAGAGGTTCTCTCTGGCTCTCTTGGTTGGAGCAAACAAATACTGACTGGCAACATCTATCAGCCTTCTGTTGAGTTCTTCGGGGAATGGGTCGTGCAGATCACCGCTTCTTAGTCCAGCTTCTATGTGGGCAACGGGTATAGACAAATGAAATCCACACAAAGCTGCGGTGAAAGCAGTCGTTGTATCTCCTTGAACGAAAACGATTTCAGGCTTTTCTTTTAGCAGTATTGGTTCCAGTCTTTCCATAACACGTGCGACAATTGAGTTCAAAGACTGGTTTTGTGTCATGACATTCAAATCGTAGTCTGATTCAATGTTGAAGACTTGCAACATCATGTCCATCATTTCTCTGTGCTGTGCTGTGGCGATTGCAATTGTTTTCTCCCCTTGATTTTTGAAGTACAGGTATACCGGTGCAACTTTTATAACCTCTGGTCTTGTGCCGAAGACAAAACAAGATTTCATTGCTCGACCTCCACTGTCTTTGTATTTCCCCTCGAGTCAATGGCGACACGCATCAGCAAGTCTTCTACCTCTACCTCGAAGACGGCCTCGTTCTTCAGATCGGCGTACGCCAATATCTTGGAAGACTTTATCGTGACATCTGAAATGGGGATGAACATGACCCTGGCATACCTTCTGAAATTGAAGTTGTTGGTCTTGGCATTTTTCGAAAGCACTGCCACGGCACCAAAAAGAAAGGATTTCTCGAGGTACTCTTCGAATTCTGCTGGCTCAAGAAATCTAACCGAGTTGTTTTGCAAGCTGCCAAAACAGATTATTTCACCGCTCATGTAATCTGGTATCAATCCCTCTGCTTTTTCGTAAACAATAACTCTTTCGAAGGCTGGTTTGCTGAGCAAGATTATTCTTCCGGTGTATTTGACGAGGTCCGAAGCTTTGAGTCTTCTTGCTACATTCAAGGAGAGCGGGTATCTTATCACCAACATCTGCTTAACTCCCTTCAACCAGTCACGAGCACTGTGAGTTTATCGATGAAGTTCACGAATGGGCTCATCACCAAAGGTATGATCCAAAGGACAAGCAACGCGAGTAGAAAGAGTACACCGTACACTTCGTATTTGAGATACCATTCGGTGTAGTGTTCGGGAAGTAATGCACCGAGTATTCGCGAACCATCTAACGGTGGAATGGGAAAGAGTGAAAAAAGAGCATAGGTGAGACTGAATTTGGCGGCTTTGAAGAGCGTTTCAAAAATGTAGCTCTGTTTGTCTTCAATAGCTCGTGCCAAGATTCCATATGCCAAGAAACAGAGAGCGCCAATCGCTGGTCCTAAGAGCGAAACAAAGAGAAGAGTTTTTCTTCTTCCCCTGAGATTCCACGGTCTCACAGGAACAGGCCGCGACCAGCCAAAATTGAGAAATACGAATGCTATGGTACCTATGGGATCGAGATGAACAAAAGGATTGAGCGAGACGCGACCTACTTTGGCAGGTGTTTGATCACCAAAAAAGACCGCTACACGAGCTTTGAAATACTCTCGTGGGACTACAGCGAGAATCACGGCAATAAAGCCTGTTATTATGATCTCCAAGAGATTCCCAAGATAATAGGCTATCCTCAAACTGTGACACCTCGAGCAAATTCTATCACAATCAAGATTTGTTTTCGCATGTTTATAGACTGTGAAATGGAAATCACTCAGAATTTTCTTGAGATCGCGAATAATGTCTTCACATCAGTTGACAGAGAATGTAATGTCGTAGATGATATACTGCCTTAGGAGGAGGTGTTCTCATGGGGTAGTTGAAGTGAAGGATTTGAGAAAGAGTTATGGGAATTTTCAAGCACTAAAACAGGTTGATCTGGAGATTGAACAAGGTGAGATCTACGGACTCATAGGCCCCAATGGGGCGGGCAAAACCACTACACTCAGAATTCTGTGCACCTTGCTAAAACCTGACTCTGGATTTGTGAAGATCTTTGGATACGACCTTACAAGTCAAGCAGACGAGATTCGCAAGTTGATAAGCTATCTACCAGAAGATGCGGGTGCATATAAAGAACTGACAGGCATGGACTACTTGAAATTCATCGCCAGATTTTTCGCAAAGAACGAGAGTCATTTTCACCAGATGATTGAGAGGGGTATTGAAATATCAGGACTTTCTGATCGTCTGAAGACAAAGGTGAGCACTTACAGCAAAGGTATGACAAGAAGACTTCTGATAGCAAGGGCTTTGATGATCGATCCGAAATTAGCTATACTCGATGAACCAACGTCTGGTTTAGATGTTTTGAATGCGCGCGAGGTGAGAAATACCATAAAGGAGTTCACCAAGAACGGTGGTACTGTACTGCTATCGTCGCACAACATGCTCGAAGTTGAGTTTTTGTGCGACAGAATCTCTTTGATAAACAGTGGGAGAATAGTCAAAACTGGAACGCCTCAGGATTTGAAAAAAGAGTTCAACGCATCTAATATCGAAGAGGTGTTCACAGAGGTGATACGATGTTCTGGAACTTGCTGAAAAAAGAACTGAAAGAAGTGTTGACTGTCTCAAGCATTATTACCATTGTGGCTATCTCTTTCATCTATGCATTCATCGGCAAATCGATAGGAAATATCGAAAAAGAAGTGTCGAAGAAGCCGTCTATAGCCATTGTCAATCTCGATCAAGGCGACTTTGGAAAGACAATTGAACAGGGCATTGTGAGTTTTGCAGACGTCTTGTACAACGGAGGGGATCTACAAAGAGGACTTGAAGAACTGAAGAAACAAGGTGGAACAGCATTACTCTTAATAGACAAAGATTTCACTCAGCAACTTCAGTCTGGTCAGAAGGCCAAAATAGAGATCTTCTGGCTTTTGAAGGGGCTTGGTATAGCCGACACAATTTCATCGAGCGTTTTTGAGGGATTTTACAGAAATATCGAAGATCAGATCAAGAAATTTATCATGGTTCAGCATGGTATTGAAAATCCTCAGTTCGTACTCTCTCCGATCGAGAAAGCAGACACAACCGTCTTTGGGCAGATGACGCTTGAAGATATGTCGCCATCGCAGCTTCTGAATTTGACAAACTCTCAGACCACAATGACATCGGTGGTCATAATGATGCTCATAATAATGGCGGGAAGTACTGTCATCTCGTCGATGGGCTTAGAGAAAGAGAACAAAACCTTAGAGACACTCATGACAATGCCTGTGAAGAGAAGTTATATCGTTTTTTCAAAGATCCTTGCCGCAACGATAGCTGGTTCAGTGATGGCTGGTATATACATGATAGGCTTTAATTTCTACATGAAATCTTTCACCTTTTCCTCGGCTGCCTCTCTTGGACTTCGTCTTGATGTAGCAGATTATCTGTTAATAGGAGTTTCATTGTTCTCTGCACTGCTCTGTGGCATTGGCATGGCGATGTTGCTTGGGATAATTTCTAAGGATTTCAAGAGTGCACAGGTTATGACCTTTCCGATTACGGCACTTGCCATTTTCAGTATGATCATAACGATGTTCAAAGACTTCTCAACTCTTTCATTGCCGTTGAAGATTGTCATCTTCGCCATACCGTTCACTCATCCAATGCTTTCGATAAGAAACTCCTTGTTTGGAAACAGTTCATTTGTCGTCTATGGGTGCATCTACAACATCATAGTCGCCGTCTTCTTGATAAGCCTCATCACCCGTGTTTTCAACAGCGATCGGTTGATAGTCGGCGTATCACTTAAGAAGCCTAAAAGAGGTACTGAGAACGCAAATGTTCGGTGATTCAGTTTGTACATAAAACAAGAAGGCGGCTCACGATGAGCCGCCGTTATTTTTATTGATTTTCCAGTTCTACAAAAACAGATGCAGTTTACTTGTCTTGGGAAGATCACACGCTTCATTTTTGCATGGGTTGTTATTCTAATTGGGATTACTTAAGTTTGAGAAGCTTTCACATCTTCGTTGTAGTACATCGCTTTCAGGTGGGTTTCTTTCTGTATCCAGTGTTGGGAAAATTCCTCTGAACTAAAGAAAAGAGTGAATTCGTCAAGTTCTTCATTAAGATAAGCTTCTTAGTTCCACAGTGATCGTCTTTCCTAGTTATCAGTTTCCTGTTGAATCGTGATTGACTTGCTTGTGCTCTTGCTGAGTCTTGTTTTGAAATAACTCAGTTTCTGTCGTTTTCATGGAGCTAATTGATTTCACTACAGCGTTCTGAACTAAATTTGCTCCATTTTGTGAGAAGTGCTTGAAAGGGAAAACAAGGTATTTCTAATTCTAATAAGGTGTAGCCATTTCGACGGATTAGACCTATCCCAATCTATGAATGGTCGTTTTCACCAAGATCTTGGTCGGCGCCATAATATACTATACGGAAGTGCAGAAATTCACAAAGTCGAGAAAGCCAGTTTTTGTGGGCATTACAGCAAAAAACAGAAGAAAATGCTTTCAAATATGCTCATAAGGACACTTAGACGAGACTAAGATGAAATTGCCCTACAAAACCTTTCAAAGTCCAGTTTGTCTTAGCGCAAACCAATGAGTTTTGATCAGCCAGGTGCCAACACATAGGAACTCGTCATGTATATTGGACTTGAAACACACCTATATATGTGTCGCTTCTTATGAAGACTTTGTCAAGCTGATTTTTCCTCTCATCTACAAAGATTAGAGACCATAGGTTGCTCATAGAACAATATTTGTCTTGGATTATCTCTTGAACTTTGTTGATCAGAGTGCAATAACCGTTAGTTGTCAATTCATTTTTGAGCCACCAAAGATACTTTTTGAGAAATTCTCAAAAAATTTGACAAATAGTTGTCTGCTTGTGTGTTTCAATGCAAACGTGTGAGTGTGTTCAGTTTCTCCACGCCTTCACATCTTTCAGGTTTGTTTAGAGGATGGTTCTTTGAAGTATGCACTGATTCTGAGAGTTTTCTAAGGATCACTTGATCTTTATAACCAATACCTCGGCTGGGATGCTCTGAAGATTTTCCACGCTGTGTGGGATGTTTTCTGGAAATTCAACTAAGGAGTCTTTTTCCATCTCACAAGTGTTATCTCCAATTTGTACGGCAACCTTTCCACTTATCACAAAAAGCAAAGCGAATTCTTTCGAGGAATGTTTTTCTAATTTCTCTCCCGACTGAATTGTGATCTTTGCAACTGTTGCTTTGTCAGAGTCATAAAACCTTCGAGCATCGATCTTGTCGTTGATGAGATTTGGCACGTCGGAAACCTTGTAAATCACCTCAATCACCTCACGAATAATAGATATATAGTCTCAAAAATTTTAGGCTTAGTCGATCTGAATAGCAGTACTCCTCGATGAGATTCTGTTCTGAAAGTATCATCTTTGAGTTGTTAGCAGGTGCTTCGATCTGAGCTTTTCTCGTATTTCAGATTAATAGTTCTATCAGAATGTTTTTGCATCTCTTCTGCCATATCTGTCTTTTTCAAAGTGATCTCAAAAATTCAATACTTAAGAGTATTTTTGAAGGTCTGATATCTCTTCGAGATCTCTCTGATTTTGAGACGTCGATCATTTCTGCTTCGTTCGTTTTCAAAGACATTCCATTTCTCTCAGTCTTTCTCTGATGATCTGTGCTATCTTGTCTCTTTCCTCTTGTTTTGGGTTAACGAAATGAATGGGTCTTAGCAATGTATTTCCATTCAGAGCCTTGGAGATCTGTTTCACACACCTTGAAATGCTGCCTCCTGAATTGGTGATGATCAGACCAATCTTCTTTCCGCAAAAACGATAGTTGCTCAACAGAGTATTGATCGCAGGTGCACAGTTTCCAGCCCAAACAGGTGTTCCTATGAAGATCAAATCGTAGATCTCGAGGTTGGGAATTTTTGTCTTCAAAATCGGCTTTTCTCTGAAAACAGCTGCTTTCCCACACAAGAGATACTTTTTGAACCCCTTCCTTGGGTATTCTTTCACGGTTTTCAACTCTATCAGATCTGCCTTGAGTTCTTGGGCAACCAACTCTGCCACCATCTTCGTATGACCGTCTAAGGAGAAGTAGATCACTGCTGTTTTCAGATGAACAACTTCCTTCGTTCTTTGACCTGCAGTCCTATCATGGTTTTTCTTACAGTCTTTAAGATGAAAATAGCTGCATTTGGCAAAGTGCTGATAATATTTTATCAAAGAGATGATTTACTTTTAATGAAAATCTGAAGAGTCTATTAAATCTTGAGAGGTCTATGAAAGGTCGAAAGAAAACTATAACGAGGTGATTTCTTGAAAGGCGCATACATTCTGCTCGTGAACCTGTTTGAGCCATTGGTGATGAAGGTTTCAAGAAATGAATGGTTCTTTAAGCCCGGTCTCTATGCATATGTTGGTTCTGCGATGAACAGTCTTGAGAGAAGAATCTCGCGGCACCTTGCGAAGAACAAAAAGAAACACTGGCACATCGATTATTTGCTTGAAAAAGCAACAGTACAACTCGTGTTGATGATAAGATCTGATGAAAAGATAGAAGAAGAGATCTCAAGAATATTCGCAAAATACTTTGAATGCATCGAAAATTTCGGCGCTTCAGACCTGAGAGTAAAATCAAATCTCTTCTACATAGACAGCACGAGAAAATTTTTCGAAGTAGTTAGTTCAATTCACTCGCAAGGTTTTGAAAAATCTCGATCGAGTGAGTGAAGGCGATGAAAAATGTTGATCTAAGGCGAGTCCGCGTTTTGAAAGAATCCGAATTCAACAGAGAAGGTCCTGTTCTCTACTGGATGCAAAGAGACCAGAGGGCAGAGGATAACTGGGCGTTGCTCTATGCGCAAGAGATTGCTCTGAAAAACGGAGTTCCTTTGTTGGTAGTCTTCAATTTGGTACCATCTTTCCTTGGTGCCACACTCAGACAATATGATTTCATGTTACGCGGACTTTTTGAGACAAGGCAGTCACTCGCTCACTTCAACATACCTTTGCTGTTCACCTTTGGAGAGCCGAGAGAATCAATAGCCAAGGTTGTTAAGGACTTAAAAACATCTTGTGTTGTGACTGATTTTAATCCCTTGCGAATCGTCAGATCTTGGAAAAAGGAGGTTGTCGAGCTTTTAGATGTTCCTGTTTATGAAGTAGATTCTCATAACATTGTGCCGGCGTTTTTCGTCTCTCAAAAAGGTGAATACAGCGCTCGTACCTTCAGGTCTAAGATCATGAGGGTGCTGGGAGAATTTCTCACAGATTTTCCAACATTGAGCAAAATGCCCTCTGAGAATCTATCTTTTGAACAGATGAACAACTTCAAAGAGATCGACGAGATTTTGAGATTACTCAAAATAGATAGAGAGATCTTGCCAGTTCAAGATTTCCAACCTGGTTCCACAGCGGCCTACAGAATTTTGGAACAGTTTCTCAAGCACAGGCTGAAATTCTACCACAGACTGCGGAATGATCCAGTTGTCGATGGTACATCTGATCTCTCACCATACCTGCATTTTGGACAGATAGCTCCACAAAGGGTTGCTTTACAGGTGGCGAAGTTCAGCGATCTCTACACAGAAAGTGTCTCTGCATTCTTGGAAGAACTCGTCGTCCGGCGTGAACTGGCAGAGAATTTCTGTTTGTACAACCAAGATTACGATTCAACAAAAGCCTTTCCAAGGTGGGCAAGAGAAAGCTTGAAGAAGCATGAGAAGGACAAGAAGCCTTACATCTACACACTTTCAGATTTAGAAAATGCGCGCACCCACGATGAACTCTGGAATGCAGCCCAAAGACAGATGGTGAAAACTGGAAAGATGCACGGCTATGTGAGAATGTACTGGGCTAAGAAGATCTTGGAATGGAGTGATTCACCCGAGAAAGCAGTTGAATACGCTGTTTATTTGAACGACAAGTATGAATTAGATGGAAGAGATCCCAACGGTTATACCGGAATTGCCTGGGCTATCGGTGGTGTGCACGACAAGCCTTGGAGAGAAAGAGCTGTTTTTGGAAAAATAAGATACATGAGCTATGAAGGTTGTAAAAGAAAATTCGATGTGGCAGGGTATATCGCAAAGTATTCGAGGTGAACTTAGGTTGTCTTGCTGGAGGTGAGTGCTGTGAAGAAGAAGATCATCAATCAAGAACTCAACGACTTTGAGAAGTTCGTGATTTTCCATAAAGGAACAGAACCACCATTCACAGGTGAGTACGAAAATCATTTCGAAAAAGGTATCTACGTGTGTCGAAACTGTGGAATTCCCCTTTACAGATCAGAGGACAAATTTCATTCTGGCTGTGGCTGGCCGGCCTTTGACGACGAGATTCCAGGAGCTGTCTTCCGACAGCCTGACAGAGATGGCAGACGTACAGAGATAGTCTGTGCGTATTGTGGAGCACACCTTGGCCATGTGTTTCTGAACGAAGGTTTTACGCCGAAAAACGTACGTCATTGTGTTAATTCTGTATCTCTGAAATTTATTCCAAATGGTCAAAGGTTGAAGATAGATCGCATATTTTTTGCAGGTGGCTGTTTTTGGGGCGTAGAACATCTTTTCAAGGAACTGAAAGGTATATTCGATACACGCGTTGGTTACATGGGAGGAAATGTCGAAAGACCGACTTACGAACAGGTTTGCACTGGACTCACAGGGCATTATGAGACTGTCGAGGTCATATTCGAACCAGAAAAGATTGACGAGAGAGATCTCATAAAGTATTTCTTTGAAATTCACGACTTCTCTCAAGAGAATGGTCAAGGACCTGATATAGGAGAACAGTATAGAAGTGTGATATTCTACACAAACGATCTTCAACAAAAGATCGCTTTAGAGATAATTGAAGAACTCAAGAGAAGATATAAGGTTGCTACAAAAGTTAGAAGAGCGTCTACCTTTTGGCTGGCAGAAGATTATCACCAAGATTATTACGAAAAGACAGGAAAAACGCCTTACTGTCATTTCAGAAGGAAGGTCTTTTGAAAGACATTCAACGGTATCTCTTGGTGATATGAAGGTGTAAAAGGTTCACATCCTTAGCAAGTGATTCCTCAATAGAAAGGAGTGAGAAAAATGTTGGCAGAGAAGGTGAATCTGTCAAAGTTGGTTGAATATCAAAAGGATGCCATCGTGAGTAAGACCTTGATCGACAAGAGCACAGGAACGGTGACTCTCTTTGCCTTCGATCAAGGACAAGGATTAAGCGAACACACGGCACCTTATGATGCAATGGTATTAGTGCTTGAAGGCTCGGCAGAAGTGAAAATAGAAGAAAAGCTTTTCAAAGTTGAAGCTGGAGAGATGATAATAATGCCTGCAAACAAGCCTCATGCCCTGAGAGCAACGGGCAAATTCAAGATGTTACTTGTGATGATCAAGTCGTGATTTTGTTCAGTTCTTTGTCTATGTGATGACTGACTATTTTTCACTGCTCGTCAACCAACAGGAAAATGAAAGTTCAATCCTATGAAGTTGATGCCTTACGTTTGCTAACAAGACAAAGAAAAAAGGGGACTTGCTTTCGTCCCCACAAATATTGATTTGGCTCCGGCGGAGGGACTCGAACCCCCAACCTAGTGGTTAACAGCCACCCGCTCTACCGGTTGAGCTACGCCGGAACGACTTTCTATGAGCAATTTTATCAGAGCTATGAGACTTTTCAAGTGTCCATAGCATTAATGTATTATTAAGTTGAAACTCCATGCACAGGCAGAAAGATTCAAAAGCCGCAGTACTCACAAGAATTTTATGAAAATCTTGACCAACCAGATTGCTATCAACGACCAAAATAGTATGATGAAAAGCGTTATGATCCCAAAACTCTTTTTCAGATTGTCCTGCTCTGCTTTTAATTTGTAGTGTTCTAAGACATCTTTAGGTATCGACTTGATCGCCCAAGTTATCAGTGCTGGCACAATGATCAAATCATCGAGTTGTCCGACGATTGGTATGAAATCTGGTATCAAATCTATGGGGCTGAGAATGTAGCCGATGGCAATTGAGATCAGAATCTTAGATCTTCTCGGGATGCGTCTATCTTTTCTTGCCAAATAGAGCGCCGCAATTGTTTTGTTTAAATCCTTTACCTTCACACACTTCACACTCCAAGAGATGTCACTCAGACAGAATTGATTATACATTTTGTCTAACAGCTACATGTTGTTATCTACTACTGAATAGTATACTGAACAGTACATGACTTCGTTGATTGTTATGCTTTTGAAAGGTTTAGACGACTGTCGTACTCATGCTCGAATGGCGTATCAATGAGAACACAAGAATCGTTAATGGCAATGCCGCTACTGAGAAGAGATTTTTGATGATTAGGTGAGATAAGGAAAAGAGGACAATCCGTCAAACCTGTTCTTACTGATATTTCTCTCAATCATTAGGCTTGTGAAAAAATGTGGTGGAAGCGCACATCGCTTTCCACCACTTGCAGAAGATCGTCTTTGTAGAAGTGTGTTTCCATGCTTTGAATTATGTATTCCATGTCCTGTGTCATGTTGAGCGTGAAGTTCTTCAAAAACATTTTGGCAATCATTGATTCGAGTGTTTCGCGTGCACTGATGGTTTCGTCTAAGTCGTATTCCATAGAGCCGTTTTGAGCATTGTAGAGATCGTTGGGAACTCGCAGAAGGTAATTTCCACTACCTTGACGGCTTTCGATGACACCGATCGCTTTCAGATAACTTATCGCCTCACGTATGGTGATCCTGGAGACGCCAAGTGTCTCTGAGAGGGTCCTCTCTGTTGGTAGTCTGTCTCCGATTTTAAGATTTTGCGAGACGATCAGACTTCTTATCTGCTCTATGGCTTGTCTACTCTTCACGACGTTCACCGTTCCGTTCAATCTTCTGTTTTCTGAGTTCCAAGAAGTGTTTAACCGTCAAGAGGCTCTGCGTGATGTCTTCATCAACAACAAAGACATCGTTTGGAACATTCAGTCGAGTGGGCGCAAAGTTCCAGATGCCTTTTATACCACACGAAATCAACTGATCTGCGACCTGCTGGGCAGAATCTTTTGGCACACAAATGATTCCTATTTCAACCTTGAAACGTTTTACAACGCGGCACAGATTGTCCATAGAGAGCACTACCAAGTCTTTGATGTAAGTGCCAATCTTCTCTGGATCGTTGTCGAAGACTGCGACGATTTCTATGCCGTAATTTCCAAACCCTGGATAATTCACGAGTGCTTTTCCCAAATGACCTGCGCCCACTAAGATGACCTTTGTCGTGTTCTTGACACCAAACAATTCGTCGAGTTCTTGGCGCAGTGTCTCGACATGGTAACCAACCTTGGGTTTGCCCATTGTCTTGAGAAACGTCAGATCCTTTCGCACTTGTTCGGCATTGAGTCCAAGACTCTTCGCGATTTCTTCAGAAGAAATGTGCTTTTGGTCTGTCTCGACCAACAGTCTGTGATAGAGCTTGAGCCTTTCTAAGGTTGGTTTGGGTATCACGATTGGCTCTTTGCCCTCTTGCAGCACTCTCTCAACACCTCTTTGACTTTCTCGAAGGTCGCCTCACTAACAAGTTTATCATCAACCATGACGTTTGGTGACTTTCCACAGTTCTCAAAACAGAAGGTACCGGTTATTTCAACTTCGTCGGAAAGATCGTCCTCTTTCACAAAGTCAACGAGCTTTGACAGTAGTTTGTAAGAGCCTTTCATGTAACAGGAAGTACCGAGGCATACTTTAACGGTGGTTTTGTCTTCTTTTGGCAATGGGAGTATCTCTATATCTTCTGAAGCTATTCGCTTTCTTGATCTGTAAGTTGTATGAATCATGTGGTGGCGCAGATGTTCGTCTTTAAATTCTTCTTGATAGAGTTTCTGCAAATAGAAGTTCTCATTTGGAGAGAGAAGGGTTTTTGTTCCCAAGGTCTCTTTGAGTATCTTTGCACGGGCCTGTCTGACCTTTGTGTCGTTTGGATATGGTTGACCTCCTCCACCTATACAACCGTACTTGCAAGCCATTACTTCGACTATATCAACTTCGAGAACTCTTTCTGTGATCTTTGCCATTATATCTCTTGCGCTTGCAAGACCAAAGACTATAAGTCCTCTGAAGAAACTGCCATCCCTCAGTTTGACTTCGGCCATTCTCACACCGTTTTCAAGATCAAAAAAGCGTTCTTCGTCGATGCCCACTTCTTCTCTCAACACTTCGAGTACCGTTCCCAACACTCCACCTGTTTTTCCAAAATTCAGCCCACCTTGTGAAGATATACCAAAAGGTCTGTCAAAGGGTTCTGGTGTTATTTGTTTTATATCCATTCCACTCGCTTTGATCATCTGTGAAAGCTCTCTTGTGGTTAAAACCAAATCGACTACTCCGGCGTGTTCTTCTCTTTCGGCCTCGAATTTCTTTGCCGTGCAGGGCATAAAGGATACCAGAAAGATCTCATCTGGTCTGAGACCGAGTTTTTGTGCGTAGATTCTTTTGATGACCGTCCCAAGGGCTTGTTGTGGAGACTTCACAGTTGAGAGATTTTCAACATGGTCTGGATAAAACTGCTCGACATACTTCACCCAAGCCGGACAACATGATGTGAACTGCGGAAGTCTTTCTTTGCTTTTGACTCTCTCGTAGAATTCATGAGCTTCCTCAAAAGCTACAAGGTCAGCACCAAATGCCACATCGAAGACCTTTGCAAAACCTGACATCTTCAAGAATCCAACAAGTCTTTCTGCCATCGCGGTGTCTGGACCTACTGACAGTTCTTCTTGGACCGCCACTCTCACAGCTGGAGCAATCATACCGATGACTGTCTTTTTCTCCGAAAGTGCCTTGTAGAGTTTTTCAAGATCGTTTCTGAAACTGAGGGCTGCCGTTGGACAGTGCGCGACACATTGTCCACAGTAGACACACTCAGTCTTGGACAGTTCACTTTCGAAGGCAGGTACAACTTGGGTTGAAAATCCCCGATTGGCAAAGTCTATGACACCAATTCCTTGGACCTCTTCGCAGACTCTCACACAATCACCGCAGAGTATACACTTTGAGTTGTCTCTGATTATGGGTGATGATCTATCTGTTTTTGCGTTTTTACTCAGGTTGGAAAACCTTACGTTCCTTATGCCGAATTCCTCAGCATATCTTTGGAGTTTACAGCTACCGTTTCTGTCACAGGTTGTGCAGTCTCTGTTGTGCGACGCAAGAATCAGTTCCAGTATGCCTCTTCTCATTTCGTATATCTGTGGAGTGTTCGTTCTTATCTTCATACCTTCACGAGGTTTAGTAGTACAAGAAGTGGTTATCTCTTTACCATCTATTTCAACAAGACACATCCTACAAGCTCCATATACGGAGGTTTCTGACAGATAACACAGATTCGGAATCTCAATACCGGCTTCTTTAAGTGCTTCGAGAAGGTTTTTAGAATCGTCTCTCAACTGTACCTCTCTGCCGTTGACATAGACTCTCATTCTTTTCACCTCCTAAGCGATTTCTATGGCTTTGAATTTGCATTTCTCGACGCACAAACCGCATTTGACACATTTGTCTTGATCTATTCTGTATGGTTTTCCTCTTTCGCCTGCTATTGCTCCTTGTGGACAAGATCTCGCACACAATCCACATCCCTTGCACAGGTTCTCGTTGATCTTGTATTTTCTGAAGGCAGTACAAGTACCGCTTGGACAGGTACCGTTCAAGTGTGCTATGTATTCATCTTTGAAGAGTTTCAATGTGCTGAGTATTGGATTTGGAGCGGTCTTACCAAGTCCACAGAGAGATGTTGTTTTTATCAACTTTGCGAGAAATTCTAGGTTGTCGAGATCTTCTTTTGTCGCCTTTCCTTGTGTAAATTTCTCTAAGATGCTGTAAGCTTGCATAGTTCCTTCTCTACATGGTATGCACTTTCCACACGATTCTCTTTTTGTGAAGTCGAGGAAGAATCTCGCGACTTCGACCATGCATGTTTTCTTGGTTATTACCACAATTCCTCCGGAACCCACCATCGCATCTGCAGACTTCAGTGTGTCGTAGTCGATCGGCATGTCTAAGAATTCCTTCGAGAGACATGCGCCAGATGGACCACCTATCTGTACGGCTTTGAATTCTTCACCGTTGGCAAGACCTCCACATATGTCGTAGATCATCTTTCGAAGCGTAGTACCAAACTCCACTTCTATGATGCCCGTGATCTTCACAGGACCGGTGACTGAGAACATCTTCGTTCCTGGGGAATTCGCAACACCGAGTTTTCTGTATTTGTCCACACCATCTCTTATGATTCTCGGAACATTTGCATATGTCTCGACGTTGTTTATCAGAGTGGGATATCCCCAAAGACCCGACTGTGCCGGGAAAGGTGGTCTGGGTCTTGGCATGCCACGTTTGCCTTCGATAGAAGCAAGCAGAGCGGTCTCCTCACCACAGACAAAGGCACCAGCACCTTCTTTGATCTCAACGTTGAAGGAAAATCCTGTGTTGAGAATGTTGTCACCGAGAACTCCGAGTCTTCTTGCGTCTTCTATCGCTTTTTGGAACATCTGTATAGCGATTGGATACTCTGCACGAATGTAAGCGTATGCCTTCTGAGCGCCTATGGTGTAACCGGCGATGATCATGCCTTCGAGGACCAAGTGTGGATCTCTTTCGAGCAGAGTTCTGTTCATGAATGCCCCTGGGTCACCTTCGTCTCCGTTGCAGACTACGAACTTTTTATCTGCTTTGCTGCTTTTTGCCGCTTCCCATTTGAGCCCTGTGGGGAAACCTCCACCACCCCTTCCTCTTAGACCTGATGCCTTTACTGTCTCAACAACCTGATCCGGTGTCATCTGCGAGAGAACTTTGATCAGAGACAAATAGCCACCTCTTGCCATGTAATCTTCTATGGAGTCACATTCAGATCTTCCTATGTCCTCCATAATGTAGAAGTGCTGATTCTTGTAGAGTGTTGTTTCTTCGAGAGTTTTCACGCGCTCGTTAGTTTTGGGATCAATTAGCAGAAGTTCTTCCACCGGCTGACCTTGTTTGATCGTTTTGTCGATGATCTTTCTTACGTCATCCACAGTGACATGTGAATAGAAGTATCCATATGGAAGGACATTGACTAAAGGACCATTTGAGCATCTTCCACAACAACCCGTTTTCCTCAATGGGCTCTCGTTTTCTTCAATCTTGGATAGTTTTACCAAATCTATCAGATTCTCTTCTTTGAACAGCCTTTCGAATTCTTGGTAAACCTTCATCGCTCCCTTTGCTGTACAACCGGTACCCACACATATGTATATTGATAGGTTTGATAACTTTTTCTCTCTCTTTTTTCTTTGCTCTTCAATGAATTGATAAGCCTCATTTATCGTTTTGAGCATCTTCTCCACCCTCTTCCTTGAGTTTTCTGATGATCTCTTTTACTCTTTCAGGAGTGAGATTTCCATAGACTTCACCGTTTATCACCATCGCCGGAGCAAGTGCGCAGGCTCCAAGACATCCCACCTGATCGACACTGAATTTGAGATCCTTTGTAACCTCACCGGGTTTTATGCTCAGCTCTTCTTCAAGTGCCTTTAGCAAAGAGGTTGATCCTTCCATGTGGCAAGCAGTTCCGTCACACAACAGAATTGTGTATTCTCCCTTTGGTTTTAGAGAAAATTGTGCATAGAATGTTCCCACACCGAAGATCTTCGCGGGGGGGATCTTCAGAGCAACGCCTATGTAGTTGATTACATCTTGTGGCAGGTATCTGTAGAGTTTCTGAACATCCAATAAGATCTTGATGAGATTTTCCTTCTTGTATTGATGCTTTTGGAGTATTTGTTCGACCCTTTCGAAGTTTCTCTCCATACCTTCACCTCCTCAGCAGTATTCGAGTTTTACGATCTTTCCCCTCTGTTGGAGAATCTGAGCGATGTCTTGGACTAAACGAAACTTCAAAGATATGTCGTGACTGAAAAGTGGATTTTGATGTGCAGGGTTTATCGCTCTTCCGACGAAGAAATTTATCTGATCCGCCTCAAGCAACATGTCTACAAGGATGGTTGCACCATAGCCAAGAGTCTGCTGTTGCCCGTTCAGATACCTGAAAGCGTGTGTCAAGGTCACTATTCCTTCTGTTATCAGATCGATTCCTTCCATTCTTCCAACGGGTGGTAGATCTTCAGAGAAAGAGTGAAGATCTAAGTCGATCTTTTTCTTCAGAACTCTTTCAAAGATCTGAGCTGTTGTGCCTCCACAGATCACCTTCTTGCCTTGTTTTTCCATAAAGGTCTTCACTAAAAGTTCATCCTTTGTTTTGTCTTCTGGTGGTCCAACAAAGAGATTCAAAGTTTGCAGGGTTTTGAATTGAACTACAGCGGCAAGGGCATCATCGCCTCTTGTTCCGTTGTCAAGTCTTTGGGCGAGTCGAACAAGATGCTTGACGATACTTGAAGGTTTTATCTTATTTTCAAGCAGTATTGATATCTCTCTTGTTATGTTCTTTATGCCAAATCCGAGTGGAAAGGTACTTGTGCCCATGCCGGCTTGTGAGATTCCATCTGTCATGATGAAGAGGCTGTCACCTTCTTGAGGTATGACCTTTGCAATCGAGATTTCTTTATCATGAACGGTGGTGATTGTTTTTTCAAGTTCAAGAATCTTTCCATCTCTGAAATAGAGGACAACTGGGAATTCATATTCTACAATTGAACATGCGTTTTGACCGGCATTGAAAACGACTGAACATAGATTTGCATAACTTATGCCCCTTACCTTACACACAGGCAGTGTCGCGAGGATTGAGGAAAAAACTTCGTCGATAGGAAGATCGTTGAAGAGCATCGTTGTCGCCATCGAAGTGGTCAGGGTCGAGAGTATGCTCGCCTTCACCCCACTGCCAAGGCCATCTGAAATACTCAGAACTACTTTGTTTGAATCTCTCTTAACAGCTACTGAATCTCCACAGATTTCTTCGCCGTTTTTGTTCTTCTTTGCGTAATCGATTTCGCAAGTGAGCATCTCATTCCTCCATGAACTTGCGCAATTCCACAAAATGACTCTTTGTCTCAGCGATAGATTCACCCAGCAGTCCTGCTATCTCTTGTGCAATTCTCATTTGTTTCGAGAGCATTTCTTCTATCTTGTTGAGTGTTTCGTGCTTGATCGCCTTCAATCTGTCTTCTTGTTGTCTTTCTTTGGTCATGTCGACAAGTAGCAGAACATCACTGGCATCTTGGGGTAATTTGAAGGCTTTCACGAAGTAATACCCTTTTTCGGGAATATCACAAATCTGATTTGCTTGGGATGATATCTCTTTTAGCAGGCTTGTGACTTTTTCTTTCGAAAAACCTGAAAGAAACTGCTGCGCTGCTCTGTTTTTGTAAAGAATCTTATCGTCTTTGTATATGATTATCGCGTTTGGAGATTCTTCGACAACTCTGTTGGTCGCAGCTTTGAGTTTGTCCACGAGAAAGGTTATGCACATTTCCTTTTCTGCTCTTTTCATAGCGACTGCTACTGCCTTGTCTCTACAGCTCTCATAACCACAGGCGCCGCAGTTGAGTTGTTTTTTGGGGTCGTCCTTTCCGAGGGATCTCAAGATCTCTTGGATCTGAACTTCGTCCACGGCGTGTGAAATGTCTTTTCTGACAAAACTCCTCGTCAATTTGATGGAAAAAGTGGATCTGTCAATCTTTTCCTCTATAGAGTTGAGCCTCTTAATGTGCTCGATGGTTCTGCGACGTTTTTCCAAAAGGCTTATGTCTTTTCTTATTGCCGGGCCGTTGATACAGCCTCCTTCACAAGCTGAAGCTTCGATGAACAGATTTGTTTCGAGGGTCTCAATGCGAGAAAAAATCCTTGCTATGTTTTCAACTCCTTCTACTACAAGATGGTCTACCCAGTCGCCTTGTACGGTGTAGTTTATGCCTCCGGAAGTTGGATACATTCTCGCTCTTTGAGGATAGGGTGGCGTGGGCAACTCATCTGGCAGATCTTCGGTTCTCATGTTTCTATCTTTCAAGAATTCATCGAATTCTTCAAAAGTCATGACGATATCGACTGAGGTCTGCTCGTTTTTCTTTGCCACACATGGACCTAAAAAGACAACAGGAAAGTCACCATATCGTTCTTTCAAAAATTTGGCGTGAGCACCCATGGGTGAAACAAACGGTGCGAGATAGTTCAGTGCTTGAGGGTAGTATTTCTCGGCAAGATTCACGACAACAGGGCATGCCGTGGTGATAAGGATCTTTTGAACTGAGAACTGTTCTGAGTACTTCTGTGAAACAAGTTCTGCACCAAGTGATGTTTCTTGAACGACTATGGCTCCTAATTTTTTGAGCAAAGATATGACTTTGTAGGGTTCATCATAATGGGCAAAAAATGAAGGCGCAATTGATACCAGGAAGGGTCTTTGAAGAATTTTCTCGAAATCGTCTATTGATCTTCTATAGGTCTTTGCCTTTTGAGGGCATATCTGGATGCATCGTGCGCATTCTATGCATTCTTCTTCTATGACTCTTGTTTTTCCATCGTTGAAACCCAAAGATTTCACAGGGCAATTTCTCAAGCACTTGTAACAGTACATGCAACTCGCTTCATTTGAGATGATCAGACTCATTTTTCGCCTCCATAAGAATTTGTTCTATGTTCTTGGCAGTTACATTTTTGTAGAGCTTTCCATCTATCTCAACACAGACACCATCTGAACAGCTTCCAAAACACAGCGAACCGTAGATTTGAATCTCTGGGTATCTCAATCTGAGTTCTTCGAGTTTCTGAACAACTCTGTATGAACCTTTGAGATGACATGAACTTCCCATACACACTCTGACAACCATACGATCACCTATCGTGATATTTTTCTCGTTATATTTTTCACAATAATACTATCGTACATCACTTCGTTTGTCAATGAAGACTCTTAGACAAAAAGTAAGTGGCTGTTAAGCAACCATTGCAAAGAAATGAAATCGGTCCTGTGCGTTGAAAAACAAATCTTTGTAAGATAAACTCTTTCATGGTGATCTTGTGAAATGGAGCGATCTAAACAAAGATGTGAAGAAGTATCTTCTCTTTTACGGGATAGCCGGTTTTTCTTTTTCCTCGATCATTGCGGCACCGACCTTGGGAAAACTTTTGAAGATTCCCATGGAACAACTCGGTTGGTTGTTCAGCGTTTCATATGTTTTTCAGGCGCTCTTGTCTTACATTTTCGGAAGACGGTTTGAGAAAATCCCCGTGAATTACGGTTTATTCTCTGCCAGACTTTGCTTTGCTCTTGGTTCTTTGGGTTTTGCACTCACAACCGGCCTGTGGAACTTTGCCATAGCGCAGGTACTATTGGGTTTCACAGATATTTTCTATCCTTGTCAGGTGATGTACGAGAGAGCTCTTTTTCCCCCTAAGATCAGAGAGGGAATCTATTCCTTAGAGTTCTTCATCACTGAGTTTGTCAAGTCCATCACGTATTTTGCCTTTGTCTTCATTCTCGCTCCCTTTATGACCGGACGTGGTTTTTTAAGATCGATATTCTTTGCCGTCTTTGCTGCGAACATTTTCTATGCTGTTTCGTATTTGAAAATCTTGCCGAGGATTGACAGCGGTACGAGAATTCCAAAAGATCATGTCATTGCTACTACACATCTTGGTACGTTTCTCTCTATTATGTTTCATCAGTACTTCTGTTACGCTGCTTTCAATTTTGCGAGTTTCTTGGTGATATCTTACTATCTAATCGATTACTTCAAACTCGGTGGTTCGTCTCCGTTTTTGTTTGAGATGATCTTTTCTGTTGCTGTGGCTTCTTCGATCTTCTGGAAAAGGTCAGTGAAAAGTCATCCTTCTCGAAATTTAACAATTGGGACTGGATTAATCGTTTGCTCCTTTTTCCTTTGGGTGATTCCAAACGTATACTTGTTTTTCATCTCGCATGTGATAATGGGGATAGGTTTCATCTTTTGGTTCCCAGCCAAAGAGACGATAAAGATTCAGATAGCACCGAGGGAGCTCGGTCGCTGGGAAGGCTTTTTCCAGGGATTGAACATCTTCAGCAGAATCTTCATACCAGTCTTGTCTGCTTATGTGGCAACGAGGATTGGTTATCACTGGGTTTTCGTCGTCTCAGCTATCCTTGGTTTGACAGCTTTAACTGTTTCAATCCCAGCACAGTTGTGGATGAGAAAGAACTGCCCGGCCATCAAGACATGATTTTCTTCACAGTCCAAAAAGTTCTTTGGCGTTTTGAACGAGCTTTTCAGAGATTTCAGATGGATCTTCTTTCAGTATCTGTGATATTTCGTTGACTACAAAACGCACGTAAGAAGGTTCATTTCTCTTGCCTCTGAACTGTTGTGGTGGCAAATAAGGGCAGTCAGTTTCTGTAACGATGTTCTCGATACCAACGATCTGAACTACATTTCTGAGCACGATATTCTTTGGATAGGTCAAAGGCCCACCAATACCTATGAATGCGCCAAGTTCGACGAACTTCAAAGCCCATTTGCTATCGGCTGAGAATGCGTGAACAACTCCACCAGCATTTGGTAATCCTATTTCTGACAATATCTGGTAAGCGTCTTCGTAAGCATCTCTTATATGAATGATGGCTGGTAGATCGAGTTCTTTTGCAAGGATGAGCTGCTTCTTGAAAACCTCTATTTGATCGGACTTTTCTGAGAAATTTCTGAAATAATCAAGGCCCATCTCGCCAACTGCGACTACCTTCAGGTCGCTTGCCATTCCTCTGAGTTTTTCAATGTAATCTTGCTCAACCTTACTGGCTTCATGTGGATGAACACCTACCGAACAGTAGATCTTCTGGAATTTCTTGGCCAAAGCCAGAGACTCAGCGGAATCTCTCACATCTATTCCCACGTTGATGACAAATTCAATGCCTTGTGAGTCAAAGTTCTTTATGAGCAGTTCAAGGTCGTTTTTGAACTGTCGAAAATGTAGATGGGCATGTGTATCAACGATTTTCAACTCTTTTCCCTCCTATGCTGTGTTATATTCTACTTGGAAACATCTCATCCCAAAAAAGTTTAACATACAGAGAATCTGGGAGCTGGTCTTTCTTGAACTGGATAAGAAAAAGATGGCTTTTTGTCACGCTGATGGTCTTGTTAGGTTTGCTTTCACTTCTTCAACTGAAGGATCTAAGAGTAGGGGGATACTTCAGATCACAAGTTACAGCGCAGTCTCATTACATTCAAGTCGAGAGAGAAATAACAAGTGCTTTTGCAGTCAGAGATATCCTTTTGGTAGCCGTTCCAAGCGAAGATCCGCAGACAGTAAATAGGGTTGCGGGAATAATCAGAGAAACAAGAGGCATTTCGTTGGTCGTCAATCCGATGGAATTTCCGTTCACCATTGGAGGAAAGAGCAGTATAGCCCAACAGCTTGGTCTGGTTGGAAAATACAGAGGGAAAAACTATGCGATTTTGGTGGCTGTTATATCTTCACGACCGGAGGATACAGCTCTTAGAATAGAAAGGGCAACAAAACAGTATGGAACATCTTTGTTTGGTAATTCGTATATCTCTGTAAAGGCTCTTGAGTATATAGGTTTTATTCTGAAATTTCTGTCGCCTTTGGCTGTTGTTGTAATTTTCACAGTATTCTATCTCACTTTGAGGAATTTCTGGGCAACGGTACTCTCTTTTCTGCCGAGTTTGCTCGCGACCGTTTACATGCTTGGGGCTTATAGTGTCTTCGGCAAGACTATAACCCTTGAAAATGTCTTGATGCCCTTCATAACACTCGTCATGGGCAGTGCTGCAGGTTTGCATTATATCTCTCATTATCTATCACTGGCAGATTTCAATGTCTTCGAGAGGGCTCAAAAGGCATTGAAAGAAACATTTGTACCGCTTTTGATGACCACTGCAACAACGGTTGTTGGTTTTCTCTCAATGTGCTTCACGTCATCGCCGGTGATGAGTGAACTGGGTCTGTCTGGCGCGTGCGGAGTTGGTATGGCTGGATTGTCGACCTTCATATTTCTTCCACCAATGGCGACTTTTTTGCGATCTCAGAGAAAACAATCCAAGGGAGAGAGGTTGACGAAGTTTTTCTTGCGGTATCGGCGATTGAATCTGATCATTCTTTTGATCGTTTCGGTGATTCTCTGCTTGTTCATCTTGAAGGTCAAAGAAGAGTTTCACGCACTGATGTTTTTCAGAAGATCTTCAAAGGTCATGGAGGGTGCGAGAATAGTAGAGGCTATATCTGGTGTCAGTATACCGGTGCTTGTTAAGATAAACTTCGAAGTTGATCCACTTTCTAAAGATGCACTTGAGATACTTGAGAACCTGAGAAAAGCAGCTTCAAGTTATTCTCGACGTACCTTATCAATTCTCGAGATCAAGGAACTTCTGCCTTCCGTTCTTGGGAATGTCGTGCCAATCATTTTACCTGAAGGAATCTTCGTAAACCGAAAAGACAAAAGCGCGTTGATGCTCGTTTTCCTGAAAGATCTGTCGAGAAAAACACATTACAGTTTTCAGCAAGCTGTTGAGTCTTTTTCGATGAATGGGTTGAGCTCTGTTCATGTCACCGGAGAGAATTACAAGTATCTGCAGATGAACGATGAAACTCTTAGCAATCAGAAGGTGAGTATTGTAGTTGCATTATTTGTGATTGGTTTTATGATGGTTCTGATGCTCAGAGATCTCAAGTTCGGTTTGATCAGTACAGTTCCAGTGGTCTTGACTATTCTGAATCTGTATGGTTTTTTGGGGCTTTTTCAAATACCATTAAACGTTATAAGTGCATACATAATGAACATAGCACTTGGAGCGGGTATAGACTACGCAATTCACTTCACATATACTTATAAGACAATCTACAAAAGCAGAAAACTTTATGCACTTTCTCAAACCCTTCAGATAACTGGCAAACCAATACTGGCAAACGCTGTTGGTATCGCAGTGGGGTTCTCTGTCTTATTGTTCTCCCCCATGAGTGTGCACGTCCACATAGCAGTTCTGATATTCATCGCTATGATTATGGCATCTCTTTACACTCTCTTTTGGCTTACCTGGATGAAAAGAGAAAGATGCTAAAATCAATACAAAGGCACGTAGTATAGTTTTTTAAATTTGTGGCCAATTTGCGAAATCTGCAAGTATGGGAGTGATGAGAATGAAGGTGAAACTCATAGTTGTTCTCGTTGTCGTCATGTTGCTTGTCGTATATGTTGCTACTGGAGTTTATCAAGTCGATCCATCTCAAGTGGCGTTGGTCAAAACTTTTGGAAAGTACAGCCACACGGTAGGACCCGGCATTCACATTCACGCACCTTTTCCATTTCAGTCCCATGTGATTGTCGATGTTCAAACCATTAGAAAACAAGAGATAGGTTTCAGGACAGTAAAACCAGGCCAGTATGTGCAAAAGAAGGAAGAGGCTCTGATCTTAACAGGTGATGGAAACATAGTCTCTGTTGAAGCAGTTGTTCAGTACAGAGTGAACGATCCGGTGAAGTTCGTTTTTCGAGTTGAAAATCCTGAGGAACTTGTCAAATTCACCACTGAATCTGCCCTGCGAGAGATGGTGGCAAAAAGGACTGTCGATGAAATTCTGACAGCCGAAAGAGACAGGGTATCGTACGAAGTTCACCAGATAACACAACAGTTGCTGGATACCTACGATGTGGGAATTACTGTGATCAATGTCTTGCTTCAGGAGGTGGTACCCCCTCAGACGGTTATAGCCGCCTTTGACGATGTGAACAACGCAAAGCAAGACAAAGAGAGATACATTAATGAAGCGCTCAGGTATGCAAACAACCTCATACCATCGGTCGAAGGAGAAGTGAAAAAGATCATCCTCGAGGCAGAAGCCTATGCTCAACAGAGGGTTTTGCAGGCACAGGGTGAAACTCAGAGATTTCTCAGCATATTGAAGGAATACAAAGGATCACCGAGGATCACTGAAACGCGATTGAGAATTGAGACACTTGAAGAGGTCTTACCAAAGGCGAAAAGAATAATTCTGCTCGATGGATCACAGAACATAACGTTACTGAGCTTGGACAAACTGATAGGTGGTGGTGAGAAATGAAGACGATGGTTTTGGTGTTTGTTTTGATACTGTCTGCCGTGGCAATTCTTTTCGTAGGTCTGTCGTTTTTCATAGTCGATCAAACTCAGTATGCGATCGTACTAAGGTTTGGTGAGATAAGAAAGGTTATTTCTGAACCTGGACTGTATGTCAAGACTCCTTTTGTCGATAATGTGATACGTTTCAGCAAGCGCTTCTACATATACGACATACCAGTTGAAAAGATAATTACCCTGGACAAAAAGACGATGCTCGTTGACTCCTATGCTATATGGAGAATATCCGATCCAAAGAAGTTCATCGAGTCTGTAAGGACTGTTTCCTTGGCACTTTCGAGAATCGATGACGTGGTGTATTCTGGACTTAGAAATACACTCGCGAAACTGGACTTTGACGACATTGTGACCGGTGAAAGACAGTATCTGAGTGATATTACAGAGTTCTCGAAGCGAAATTTGGCAGATTTTGGTATCGAAATTCAAGATGTGAGAATCAAGCATACCGACTTGCCGGCCGAAAACCAACAGGCAGTATTTGAAAGGATGAAATCTGAAAGACAAAGCATAGCAGCTTTGATAAGGGCTGAGGGGCAGAAAGAGGCACAGAAGATTCGCTCAGAGGCAGATAAGAAGGCAACTATCCTAAAAGCTGAAGCACTAAGCGAAGCTGAGAGAATAAAGGGCACAGGAGAAGCGAGTGCAACAAAGATCTTTGCTCAAGCTTATGGGCAAGATCAAGAGTTCTACAGATTCCTCAGAACACTTGAAAGTTACAAGCTCATTATTCCAGACAGTGTCATTGTGGTTGGTGAAGACTTGAGTATACTAAACCAGATGAAGTGATCTGTACAAAGGAAGGCGTAAGCCTTCCTTTGGTTTTCTCACCAAATTTGTCTCAGTCAAAGCGAGTAAAATACCTATGTGGCCGGTTTTGACATCTTGCAGTAGTTTCTCACCCTGTCTGTACTGATTTTTTTCATATTTGCCATACACCTCAGGATGATTTCTTCTTCAGCTTGTCATCACTATTTGTCTTGAGAAGTGCATTTTTGGTTTTGTCGTAAGTCAATCATATTATATGTTTAAGTAACAAAATGTAAGAAATACACATTCCAAATTATGTGTGTGGTATATTTTACTTGGAGGTGAATTGTATGGGTATACCACTTTTGGGTGAAAGGTTTCCAGAGATGGAAGTATTGACAACACACGGAAAGATGAAACTTCCTGATGCTTACAAAGGAAAGTGGCTTGTTTTGTTCAGTCATCCTGCTGATTTCACTCCTGTTTGTACGACGGAGTTCATAGGTTTTCAGAAAAGGTATGACGAGTTCAGAAAACTTGGGGCAGAACTGATAGGATTGAGTGTAGATCAAGTGTTCTCACACATCAAGTGGGTAGAGTGGATTAAGGAAAAGGTGGGCGTAGAGATCGAGTTTCCCATCATTGCTGATACTGGAAAGGTTGCCGAGACGCTTGGCATGATCCATCCGGCGAAAGGTAGCAACACGGTGAGAGCAGTTTTCATCATCGATCCAAACGGTTTGATCAGAACGATTCTGTACTATCCACAGGAAGTCGGTAGAAATATCGATGAGGTTTTGAGAATCGTAAAAGCGTTTACGGTGGCAGATGCCAATAAAGTTGCCATACCGGCGAACTGGCCAAACAATGAACTGTTCAAAGATGAGGTAATAGTTCCACCGCCAACGAGTATCGAAGAAGCGATGAAAAGAAAACAGCAGTATGATTGTCTTGATTGGTGGCTGTGCCACAAAAAAGTGTAAAGTTGAGGCCCGGTGGTACTCACACCGGGCTTTTTGTTTTTTGAGTGGTGTAGAATTATGAATGAAAATACACACGAAGGGGTGAGAAGAATGAATGAAAAGCTTGTTAAGGCCTTTAACGATCAGATAAGAAAAGAGATTGAATCAGCATACCTTTATCTCGCAATGGCTGCTTACTTTGATCATCAAACCTTGGAAGGTTTTGCTCATTGGATGAAGAGACAAGCTCAAGAAGAACTCAATCATGCGATGAAATTCTACGAACATCTCAACGAGCGTGGTGCTCGCGTGCAGTTGCAAGCCATTTCTCTCTTAGGCAGTAATTGGTCGTCAGCCTTAGATGTCTTCAAACAAACCTACGAACATGAACAAAAGGTAACTCAAAGCATAAACGATTTGGTTCAGCTCGCAAGTGAACTGAAAGACAACGCTGCTTTGGTTTTTCTGAATTGGTTTGTCAACGAACAGGTCGAAGAAGAGTCGAATGCGCAGACGATTCTGACCCTTTTGGAACGCATAAAAGACAACTTCGCTGGTATAATGATGTTGGACAGAGAGCTGGCAAAAAGGGAGTGATCAGATGTTCAACATCGATGAAATCTTCGAGATTGCCGAACAAATAGAACGGAACGGCGTTACCTTCTACACAAAAGCCGCTGAGAAATTCCCGGAATACACAAAAAAATCGCTCTTTCTGAAACTTGCAGAAATGGAGAGAGAACACGAAAAGAAATTTCACAGCATGAGAGTTGATCTTGCAAAGAAAGAACGTGAGCTTTCTGAGTTTTTAGATCCACAAGGAGAGGCTGCTCAATATCTCGGGGCAATAGCCAACAGCAAGGTCTTTGATTTGAAAGCAGATCCCACAGCGAAGTTCAAAGACATCAAGTCTGTCTCCGAGCTTTTGAGAATCGCAATTGACATAGAAAAAGATTCGATAATTTTCTATCTTGGTGTAAAAGAGATGGTACCTGCCGGTCTTGGTAAGGACAAGATAGATCTCATCGTTAGAGAAGAAATGAGCCATGTTTCCATCTTGACAGGCCTTTTGGAGTCTTTTTGAAAGGAGAGACCTATGGTAACAAGAGAACAGATCATGGAAGCACTGAGCAATGTCATCGATTTTGAGTTAGGTCTTGATGTGGTGAGTCTTGGACTGGTTTACGGTGTTGATGTGGATCAAGAGGGCAATGTTACTGTCGCCATGACTATGACGACTCCAGCTTGCCCTTTGGCAGGCATGATCTTGCAGGATGCGGAGGATAAAATACGTCAACTTGAGGGTGTCAAGGACGTAAAGGTGAACCTGACCTTTGATCCGCCTTGGTCCCCAGATATGATGAACGAGGAGCTGAGAAAAAGATTCGGTCTATGACTTTCAGAGAGTTGTACACAACCTCTAAAACTTTGATCAGTAATGCCTCCGACTCGTCTGGGACGGAGGCTCTTTTGCTTTTGTCACATGTCACACAGCTCACAAAAGAGAGAGTTTTGCTGCACTTCGATGATCCTGTCGAAGATGACGTGATTCGAAAAGTGCTTGATTTGGCTCAACTTAGAGCTGATGGTTTCCCACTTCAGTATCTTGTGGGAAAGTGCTATTTCTACGGTTTGCAGCTCGATATCGAACAAGGGGTGTTCATACCGAGAATCGAAACGGAAGTGTTGGTCGATATAGCTTTGGAGATCGTTGAGGAAGAAGGACTCAAGGTAGTTGCTGACATAGGTACAGGTTCAGGAGCAATAGCGATCGCCATCGCGCTGAACAGTTCTTGTGAAGTCTATGTTACTGATGTGAATGAAAAAGCTTTGGCTTTGGCTCAAAAAAATGCAGAAAAGTTTGGTGCCAAGGTCTGTTTTTTCAAAGGTGCTTTCTTAGAACCATTAAAACCTGTGTTGAACAAGATTGATTTGATTGTTTCAAATCCTCCCTATATTCCCAAGGGTGCCATCCTCCCGAAAGAAGTTTTGATGGAGCCATCTGAAGCACTGTTTGCAGGAGAAGATGGACTTGAATTCTACAGGAATTTTTTCAGTCAATTGGATCTTTTGAAGGGTAAGACTGTCTTGATGGAGTTCTCCCCAGAACAAGAAGATGAGATTGAGAAGTTCGGAGTCTTTGGAGAAGTTTCATTCTATCAAGATCAGTTTGGAAAAATTAGATTTTTCCAGATCAAGATAAAGTAGTAGAATAGTTCGTGAGGCTAATGACACGAGGTGATCTGCCCTTGAAGAGACTTTTGGGATACGCAAAGCCATATTTCTGGTTTTTCGTTCTCGCAATACTCGTTGTACTCGTGGCAGCAGTTATAGATTTACTTCCACCACAAATTGTGAGACGTGCCATAGATGGCTACATGAACAACTCAGCTATAGGCGTACAGGATCGAATCGCTGGTGTTTCAAAGATGGCCTTCGCGTTGGTGGGTGTAGTGGGACTACAGTTTCTTTTAGGTTATCTGAGTACTTACTTGACGTCTTTTCTTGGAAACAAGATAGTATATGACATAAGAAGCGAGTTGTACAAAAAGGTTCTTGACCTGCCGATGTCTTTTTTCGACAAGAATCCTTCTGGCAGAATCAACACCAGAATTGTCAACGACACCCAGAACGTTCAAGAGTTCTTTTCTACAGTTATAACAGCCATCGTCAAAGATTTTTTCTTGCTCGCAGGCGTTATCTATTTCATGCTTCAGATAAGCACAAGACTTTTCAGCAATGTCAGTTTCATCTTCCCGATAATCGTCGGTGCAATGGTGTTGTTCAGGTATTTCGATCTGAAGGTGTACAGAGAAGTGCGAACGAATCTCGCTCGCGTCAACGCTTATCTTGCCGAGCACATAAGCGGCATAGGTGTGATCAAACTGTTCATGGCCGAAGATTACAAGTCTAAGGAGTTCGATTCGGTGAACAGAGATCTTTACAGATCTTTGATAAACCAGCTCTATGTTTTTGGAATCTTCAGACCGTTCATCGATCTCATACATTATTTTGCTCTGAGCGCGATAATTTGGTTTGGTTCGAAGTACATCATAGGTGGCGCGATTCATTTTGGCGAACTCTACGCCTTTGTAGCTTACGTTGATACCTTCATGAGACCTCTTGGTGATATCTCTGAAAAATACGATATCGTTCAAAACACCGTTGCTTCTTGTGACAAAATCTTCGCATTGATGGATGAAGAGCCAGAGAAGCTGGGAAATTCTTCAGAAGATGGGAAGATTGTGGAAGGAAATCTGAAATTCGATGGTGTCTGGTTCAGTTATGATTCTCAAAGATGGGTTCTAAAGGACATCAATGTTTCCTTCAAGCCCGGTGAACTAACCGCTATCGTCGGTGAAACTGGTGCGGGTAAGACTTCGTTGATGAATTTGATAAATGGTCTTTATGCTCCGCAAAAGGGCAAGATATTAATAGATGATAGAGACATCTTTGAGTACGATCTGCGCAAGATCAGAAAACAGATTGCGGCAGTCCCACAGGATGTCATACTCTTTTCAGGATCGATATTAGACAACGTCAGATTGTTTCACGAAGAATACACAGAAGCTCAAGTTGTTGAGTCGCTGAAAAAGGTCTATGCTTATGACATAATAAACAAGCTCAGTGAAAGCATCTACACAAAGATAATTGAGAGGGGCTCTACGCTTTCTGCCGGCGAAAGACAATTGATCGCACTTGCGAGGGCAGTCTTGTTCAACGCAAAGATATTGATCTTAGACGAAGCAACGAGCAATATCGATGTAGAAACTGAATCGAGAATAGAGTTAGCAGTCAGAGAACTCTCCAAAGAGCGAACTGTGATAATGATCGCACACAGGTTGTCGACTGTAAAAGGTGCAGACAGAATAGTCGTGATTCACGATGGTAGGGTTGCGGAAGAAGGACAGCACAGCGAGTTACTTTCAAGAAGAGGAGTTTACTACAAACTCTATCAAATACAGTTTGCTTCTTGATTTTTCGAGGTGTAATTGTTTTCTTTGTATTTTGTTAATTCTTAATTGGACAAGATAGACAATCTCAGTGCCACATTTCTTTGACTCAAAGAGATTCCTCTTTCAAAAACCTCTCTGAACTGTGTAGCCTAAATTTGGTATTGTATTCTATGAGGTGATGACTTTGCGTCTTGAAGAGATCGAACTCTTCTTGCTCGATATGGATGGGACTTTCTACTTGGGCGATCAACTACTCCCTGGGGCTTTGGATTTTGTAAAAACGATCAAAGCTCAGGCAAAGAGGTTTATCTTTCTAACGAACAACTCTTCTAAGAGTCAGAGTGAGTACGCTGCAAAGTTGAAAAGATTGGGAGTAGATGTTCAACAAGACGATATTTTCACATCTGGTGAGGCAACGGCAATCTTCATTCGTGAAAGATATGGAATGAGCAAGGTATATCTTATAGGTACTCGATCACTTGCTGAGACATTTGAATCATATGGTCATGAGGTAGTTACGGAGAATCCACAGATCGTCGTCTTGGGCTACGATACACAGGTTAACTACGAGAAATTGGCTCGAGGGTGTCTATTTCTGAGAAAGGGTTTGGACTACATCGCTACACATCCTGATATAAACTGTCCATCTTTGGAAGGTCCAGTACCAGATGCTGGGTCTTTCATCGCTCTAATAGAGAGATCAACTGGTAGAAAGCCAGACTTCATAGTGGGAAAGCCCAATCCTCTGATGCTTCAAATGATAGCGAAAAAGACTGGGACAAAACCAGAGAAGATAGCAATGGTTGGTGATAGACTTTACACCGATATGGAGTTTGCAAGAAGATCGAAGATATTCTCTGTACTCGTTTTGTCAGGCGAGACAACATTGGAGGATCTAAAGTCAGCAGACTGGAAACCTGACCTCGTACTCGAGAACATAGGTGAACTTGCCAAGATGCTAAAGGGTGGTTCTGTGGCTTGAACATCAAATACCATCTGAGAACAAAGAGAACTGAGGAATTAGTTAATCTCGCGCAAGAAGGCTTGAAGGAAGCATTGGATCTTCTTGTTGAGAAATACTACCCGATGGTTGTAAAGATCTCTTCGAAATACTATGCTCCTTGGGCAGAGTTCCAAGATTTAGTTCAAAATGGATTGGTGGGTTTGATCAAAGCTGTATACTATTATCAACCAGACAGGAGTGGTTTCTCGTCCTTTGCTTGGCGAAGTGTTGAGTCAGAACTAAAATCTTTCATCACATTCCTCAACAGAAAAAAGAACAAAATGCTCACAGAAGCTGTCAGCGTTGATCTGCTGACAAGTGAAGATTCCGATGAAACTGGATACTCTTTTGAGGACCTTTCGACCTCAACTGCACATCAGGCAGTTGCAGCGGTGATAATGGATACAATAAATGAATATCTGACAGATCTTGAACGTGAGATAGTGGATATGTGGATAAGTGGTGCCAGTTATGAGCAGATACAGGGTGATTTGAACGTGAATTTCAAAAAGGTCGATAATACCATTCAGAAGTTGAAAAGATTGCTCAAGGAGAAGACAGATCCTTTACTGGTGAGAATTTTCTTCCAAGATATTTAGGTTTTCCTCCATGTTTTTCTGAGAGTCTCCAACTTCTCAAGAACACCATACTCGGCGAGCTCTGCCAGAAGTTTTTGATCGTTCCTTTTCAAAACGTACAAATCAACTGCTTGTATTTCTTCATCAAGTGCGAGATAACATACTATGAGCATCGCCGTGATTCTTTCATCTTCCGCACCGAGTTCTATGGCCCTGAGCAAAAGGAGTTTTGCGTTGTCGTACCTCTCCAAATTCAAAAGCGTCGATGCCAGATTCACGTAAGCCAATCCATAATTGCGATCTAATTCGATGGCTCTTTGGTAGCATTCGATGGCTTTTGCAATTTGTTCCATTCTTCTGTAGACATTTCCAAGGTTGTTCAAAATTTCCGGTGACTGGCAGAGTTTCAAACATTCTATGTAAAGCCTTTCTGCCTCTTTCAGATCTCCCTTCTCTGCGGCTTCATAAGCTTGTCTGAACAATTCTTCCATCATTTGATCAATCCCCTGGTGTAATAGATCGTATCTGAATACAGTTCTTGTCCCAATCTCAGCTGCACAGTCACAGGTGTGATATCAGATGGCAATGGTCTCGTGCGGCTGAACCATATTCGGTAGACAGGTTGCCATATTTCAACTGGTGAAGAGAGCATGCCAGCTCCTCCTGATAGCAATATGAACTCCGTTGGGTCTGATTTTGAAAAGATCTTCACATTCTTGCCTCGCAAGGTCACTAAGTCTGTTTTTCTGTAGTCGCCAGGTAGATTTTCAAAGAACACACCATGAGTTGAGCCTCTCTTGATGAACGGCAGTGTTTTCTCGAAAAAACTCTGCTCGCCTTTCAGCCACTGCAGCTTGGAGTATTCTACAGACAGGTTGAAGAATACGGGACCACCGCCTTCACGAACCTCGAGAAAGTCTTTCAGACAAGGTATAGGGTCTCCATATATGCTCTCAGTTCTGACGATCAGTTTTAGGTTTTCGTTCTCGAAGTTCAACGTATCAACCTTCACGATGATTGGCTCTTCAGATTTCATGGGTCTGACAGTCACGGTATTTGAGTTCCAGTTGAAAAAGATGACATAAGGGTAGAAATACTCGAAAAATACAGTCCCCTCTGCAGCACGATAAAAGTCAATCATTGCATCGTCTCGAAGCACTGAAAGCCTGAGGTCTTTCGTCAGAATTATTGGATCACCTAAAATAGTAGTTTCAAAGTTCCAAGCACCGTGTGCAGGAATGCTTTTGAGTTTGTTAAGAGAAAAGTCATAGTAGATCAGTTGGTCTGACATCACATCGAGAATCCAAAAACCGTAAGGCGTCAGTTCGATGTCGTTGATGATGAAAAAGTCATCGAGTGAAAGAAATCTCACAGCCTTTCCATCGTAGACAAAAACTCTGTCCACATCACTGCCCCAAAGCCTGCCAATTCTGTCAAAGCCTGCAAGGATGGGATTCACAAAACCATCATAAACAACTTGTTCTGAGTTGGTTTTTACATCATACAGGACAAGTTTACCGTCGCCGCTCAAGTACAATTCTCCCTTGGGTGAGACTGCCAAGCTCGACGGAGCTGTACTAAGCTTGAAGATTTCGTAGCCACTTTCAGTACTACGAACTAATCTCTTGTTGGCTTTGTCTGCTATGACTAAGGAATTTTCCAAAAAAACCGCACAATTCGGCGTATAGAAGTACTCCACGCCTTTGACGAACCCTTCAAACTGAAGGGCTTCTTGCAGAACAGTTGGTGTTGAAAACTCCAAAGGTTTTAGCAATGTCTCGATTTCCTTGAGAAGGGAAAGGACCTCCGGTTTGCCAGGACTTATCACCAGAATGGTTTTCAGATCTTCCTGTGCCTTTTCGACAGCGCGCATATCGATGTCTATTTTTGAGGTGAAGAACCAGAATTCGGGAATATCAGAAACATAGATCAGACCTGATAAAGCATCGTCCATGAGACTCTTGGCTTTTGTGACATCCCCTTCATACCAGTATGAAAGTGCCTGAGAAAAAAGCTCACGAGCTTGTTCTTCGTTTATTATGGAAAAACTGGAGATGCAAAAAACTATTGAAAGGCTCAAAATCAAGAGTTTTTTCATATCAGCGCCTCTTTCTGAACATCGATATGAGGTCTGTTTTTCTTTCCGTGCCTTTCAAAAGTCTTTCAATGTTTTCAGAGTGTCTCAAAGTCGCAAGTGTTGCCAGAAGCAAGAAGAGTACAGCAAAATCTGTGTTAAAGAGAAATGTGACCAATGCTGCACAGTACATTCCAGCGATCGAAGCGAGAGAGACATATTTGGTGTAGAGAGTGAGACTTATCCACACACCTAAGAAAACAAAACCAGAAAGCGGGTTTACCGCGAAAAACACACCTGTTGTACTCGCTACGCCTTTGCCTCCTCTGAATTTCAGAAAGATCGGAAAATCATGACCTAGTACAGCAAAGATTGCTGCAATTCCAACGTAGTGAGGGTCGTACGTGAAAATTCTCGAAACTATGAGCACCGGGACAAAGGACTTGAGCGCATCGAGAATCATGCACGTCAAACCAATCAACGGACCTGCTGCTCTCAGAGCGTTTGTTCCTCCAACATTACCGCTTCCCACATTTCTCACATCTATCTTTTTCAGTCTTGGGAGTATGTAACTGAAAGGTATGGCACCACAGATATAGGAAATCACAGCGACCAAGATATAGTTCATCGATTGTCCCTGCATTTGAAACTCAAAATTATAGGTGAACCAGTGAAAGGATAT
>JBBFME010000004.1:0-40658 GCA_037478695.1 Pseudothermotoga sp. | reverse complement strand
AACCATTAGTGTAAGACGTTCCTCCATGGGAGTATCACCTGTAATGATGTTGATTTCTGCATCGCAACCAGCTTCTTTTAGAGCATCTTGCCACTTTTCAAACTGTTGGGCTATCAAAGCCTTCAAAGGGTAGATTGCCAAGATTTTGCTGTTAGGGGCTTTAGAGATCTCTTCACAGGCTGCTGCGTGAAAGATCAGGGTTTTTCCTGATGCTGTTGGTGTTGAAATGCACACATTTTTGCCGTCGAGGTATTCTTCTAATGCCAAAACTTGGTGAACATACAAGCCTTCAGGAAATCTTTTCAGCAGTCTCTTTGTAGTTGTAGTCACAGAGAGTTTGTCCGCTGAGAGATATTCGGCTTCCTTAGGTGGTATTTCGAGTGTTTCAACTACTTTCCAGCCGAGTTTTTCAAGAAATTCTTTCATCATCTCACCAGCCTTTGGATTTGTTTCTCACTAATATAGAGTCCTCGGCTGGTCGATTTCTGACAGATGTTGAAGGGAAATACAGGGAAGTGAACGGAAGGAATGAAAAAACAATCACTCAGAGGTTGGTGATGAGCGAAAATAAGTTAAGCTGTCATGAATCGAGATTGTGTTGCCTTTCAAACTATGCCAACTGTTTGCCAATAATTCTTTGAAGCTCACCTTTCAGAACAGTGTGGTCTTTCAGATGAATGACTTTGAAACCAATCTTCTGAGCTGTTTGAGTATTTTCGAGTTTATCGTCTATGAAAATACTTTTTGATGGATCTATGTTATAGTTCTCGATCAAGATTTTGTAGATCTGAGAATCTGGCTTGATCTGTTTTACACGGTAGGATATCACCATGCCGTCAAAGTACTTGAAAAACTCGTAGGTTTTGTAGACATAGTCAAAGCCTCTTTTGCCGAAGTTGGACAACACATAGAGTTTGTAGTCCATGGTTTTCAACTGAGGAAGAAGTTTTGTGTTTTCTTCTATTGGCAACAGTATCTGCAAAACATTCTCTTTCATGTGTGTTATGTGTTGAGCATACTGCGGGAATCTTTCAAGCATCATCTGCCACAAGAGATCTTCTTCGAGTTCACCTTTGTCTAACAAATTCCATTCTCTTGCTTCAAAGAGATTGTCGTTCAAAAAAGTGGCAACAGGCTCACCGAAGTTTTTGAGCATATAACCGTATGGATCCCACTGAATCAAAACACGCCCGAGATCAAAAACGATGTTTTCTATCACAAAACCCTCTCCCAAAAGGAGAGGGTATCAGAATTGTTTTGCTGAAAATTGAAAACTCCAATGCCTTGAGGTAACTTGAACCAATTTCAGTTGGTTTCTCTGTACATGACCATTGCAGATATCGGTGGGACTTTTGTTGTTCCACTCACTCTATAAAGAGCTTCTACTCCTGCTTTTTCTTTGTCGACGACTACATTCCATTTACCTTCAGGCAGTCTGATCTCTTGTTCCTTGACATCTCCGTTGTATATCACCAAAATATCTCCCCAAAGATCGTCGTTGGCATGATCGCTTATCAAAAAGGCAACGGTTTTCTTTGGTGTTTCGAGGGAGCTTATATGCTTTCTTATCTCATCTGCCGTTCTCAATCTGAATGCAGGGTGTGATTTTCTCAACTCTATGAGCCCTTTGTGATAGTTGAAAACATCGATGAACTTAGCCTTTCTTTCATAATCGAGTGCGTTTATCGAAAGAGGAGCGTTGTAGGAGTTTTCGTTGAACTGTTTGGTTCTGCAGAAATCTTGTCCTGCATGGAAGAACGGCACACCTTGAGAGGTGAGCAGTATCGCTGCTGCGAGTTTTTGAGCTGATTTCAATTCTTCTTCAGTCCACTCTCTTGTGTCTGCCTGGGCTGCCAAGAAATTCTTGTCCCAGAGCGTGTGGTTGTCATGGCATGCCGCGTAGTTGATGGTCTGTTCTGGACTGCTGGCGAAATCGACGATCAATTTGTTGTCGAAGTTGATGCTGCCGACTACACCTCTCTTGATTCTCGTCTCTCTTGCAACTGCACCCATGACAAAACCTTTAGCTTTCGAGTCGAAGACAGAACCTCTTATCGCATCTCTTATGCCGTCGTTGAAGGCCGCTATTCTCAGATCGAGCAGTTGCGCTTTGCCAAACCTTGGCTGGACACCCCACCCTCCCCAAGGCTCTCCGTAGATGATCACATTTGGATTGATCTGCCTCAAGGTCTTTTCGACTAAGACCATCGTTTGTCGATCTATGAGCCCCATTTGGTCAAACCTAAAGCCATCGACGTGGTATTCTCTTGTCCAATGAACGACTGTATCGATGATGTACCTTCTCATCATGAGTCTTTCGCTGTTTGTAGTGTTGCCACAGCCACTTTCGTTCAAATGCTGTCCCATCTTGCCGAGCCTGTAGTAGTAATATGGCACTGCTTGGTCGAAAACAGAAAGTTCTCCAACACCATAAGTGTGCGGGAATACTATGTCTAAGATGACACCAATGTTGTTTCTGTGGAAGGTTTGGACCATCTTTTTCACTTCGTATATCCTCGCCTTCGGGTTTCTTGGATCGAGGCTGTAACACCCTTCTGGAACCATGTAGTTGTATGGGTCATATCCCCAGTTGTACTGCCTTTCAAAGTCTCTGTTCAGTTCATCGCCTGTGTAGAAATCGTAGATGGGCAGAATGTGCACGTGTGTCACACCGAGCTCTTTTATGTGCTCGAGGCCTGTCGTAACGCCGTTTGGACCTGTTGTGCCTTCTTCTGTCAAACCAAGGTAGGAAGCTTTGTTTTTCACATTGCTCGTTGAAGAACCTGTCATGTCTGCGATGTGTATTTCGTAGATTATCGCATCGACATATGAATCGAGTTTCACATGGCTGTCTTGCTGCCAGTGCTCGGGATTTGTCTGCTCCATATCGATTATTGCACCGAGTTTGCCTTGCAGAGATAATGCCTTCGCGTATGGATCCACTCCTTCTCTGACTTTGCCATAGCTTTCATATTGATATTTATAGAACCATCCTTCCAAATCTCGTTCAATCTTTGCATACCAAACGCCTTTTTCTTTTCTCTCCATGTCAAGAACTGCGCTTGGCTCACTTTGCTCGCTTGTTTCATACAACAATACCTTGACAGATCTGCTCACGGGCGACCAGACATAGAACTCAGTCTGTTGAGGTGTGTAGAATGCCCCCAAGGGACCATCGTAGTAGAGTTGGTCCAGCACCTCGACGGCGTAGACTCTTGATCTGCTAAAGCCATCTATTTGCAAGAAGATATCTTTTGAGAGATCTTCTTCTTTCAAAGGCTGTGAAAGCTTCACTCTGAAGTAATTTGTCCTTGTTATATCTGTTGGGTCAGCTTTTTCTAAGCTGTTGATTGACAGTTTTTCTTCATCTACTGTTATAGTTATCTTGTCAAGATATGTGTTCAAATCTATGGCGTTCGTTGTGTAAACTTCTATGGTTGAAAAGTCTATCAGCTTTGCGAAAAAGACCCTTGGGCTTGTGTCTGGTTTACTCGTGTAGATCTCTTCAACGTTTTGAAGAATCCATATCTCAGCCTTGCCGTCTTTTATTTCCACAAACCTATCTTTTGCCACATCCTTCTCCTCCCATTCTCTTAGTCTGACAATTATACCAACTTTTGTTAAATCCATGGGCAAAGTGACAACAGCTTTCAAGCCAAAGTCGTCTGTTTCAGTGAAATTATAAGCCTTTCCCTCTTGAGAGATGGGCTCAACGGGCCATATCCAAAGATTCCAACCATCGTATTTGCCATCAAATCTGTGATAGTGTACTACGATCGTTGTGGAAGCAAAGATTGCCATGGAAAGAAGAATTAGAATGAAAGACAATGCCTTTCTCATATTCAATACCTCCGTCAAAATTATACAGTCTTCGCGAGATTGTATAATATGATTCGTATGATTCGAGAATAGCTTCAAAGTTGAAGAGGAGATGAAAGATGTTCATACTGAAAAAGGCAAACTTGATGGCTATCTTTTCTGAAGATGGTTCAATAGATTCGAGCAAAGAGATTGAGGATGGTTTGTATTTTCTTGACACAAAGGTGATAAAAAGGCTTGCTTCATATGCAAAAGTGAGGGATGTAAAGAAAATATCCACGAAGGTCACCAACGATATTCTGATTATATGGGAACTTTGCAATTTCGATGGAGATGAGTACGAGCTGTTGGTAAAAAGATCTTTCTGCGTCTTGGAAGATGGTATTGATATCGGAATAGAGATCAGAAACCTGCGGGATGACTACGCAGACATTTCACTGAGAAATGAGATTGATTTCACCGCACAAGATATATTTGATGTTCGCAGAGCGATATCTCATGGGATCAATTTCGAAAACAAACCGAGCACAGCGCAATTCACTGTCTCTCAACACGGTGCGCGTTATGAATGTCCCTTTTTCAAGGTGGAAATAAGCAATGGTGCACCGGAAACACTCGAAAGGAGACTGTTGCCAAAGGAAGTCGTCAAATTCAAATTTCACATAGGCGTAAAAGTTGTTTTCAGCAAGAGTGAATGGAAACATCTTGAGTTGTTTGAGAATTCAAGATATTACAAGACAAAAATTGATATAGGCAAGCGCGGTAGTCTGGGCAAGTTGTTGAAAAGGTCTTTAGAGGATCTTGACTTTCTGTTGCTGGGGACTAAGTTCGGGCCTGTGCCTGCAGCAGGTACACCTTGGTTCACAACGATTTTTGGCAGAGACTCTCTTTTGTTCTGCCTACAAGCAATGAACTATCTCCCAGATATTGTTAGAAACATACTATCGGTGTTGTCTTATCTTCAAGCAGATGCCTTTGACAACTTTCGTGAAATGCAACCAGGAAAGATTCTACACGAGACAAGAACTGGTGAAGTAAATCTCTCAAAGAAACTGCCATTTGCACTTTACTACGGAAGTATAGACTCAACGCTCTTGTACATCATTTGCATGCATCAATATTGGAAAACTCATCACGATGACGAGTTCATACTCAAACATAAGCACAACATTGAAAAAGCATTTGAATGGATAGTGAGTTACGGAGACACAGATAGAGATGGTTACGTAGAGTACAGTTATGGAACAACTTTGAAAAACCAAGGCTGGAAAGATTCATCAAGATCAATTGTTAGAAAAGATGGCACAATTCCACCAGGTCCGATAGCTTTGTCAGAGGTTCAGGCTTATTACTACGGCGTTCTGAATGCTATGGCAGAGTTTCAGGATCACTTTGATTTCCATTTGGACAGCGACAGATTGTTGAAACAAGCCAAAGAGCTTAAGAATCGCTTTAATACAGATTTTTGGTTAGAAGAAGAAGATTATTTCGCCATCGCACTTGATGGAAACAAAAAACCCATAGACAGTATTGCATCGAATCCCGCGTATGGACTTCTCACAAAGATCATAGATGAAGAGAAAGCAGTGATGGTTGTAAAAAGATTGTTCTCTAAGGATATGATGAGCAAATGGGGTATAAGAACAATGAGCAATAAAATGAAATCTTATAATCCCTTTTCATACCACAATGGCAGTGTATGGCCACATGACAATTCTGTGATCTTAATGGGTTTGATGAATTACGGTTACACAGAGGAAGCACAATATCTGGCGAGAAAGTTGTTGAGAACTGCGAGATTCTTCAGTTACAGATTGCCCGAGTTGTTCTCCGGATTGGATGAGTCTGAGCCGTTTCCTTATCCTGTGTCTTGCTCACCGCAACTTTGGTCTATAGGTAGTGCGTTTGTCATAAAAGAGGTACTTGAGAAAGAATAATGTTAACGTGCCGTAAAGAGACTGCTGAGAACAAAAAGCTCAGACGGCCTTGCGAATTTTTCTAACAGTTGCGAATGATTCTAATATGATCCAAAGATCAAAAAAGTGCCATAACGCAACTGAGATGCTCATGATAATTAGATGTATTCCAGTGAGCTCTGTTTCGCCTTGTGCAAGGCCTGTGATGAGTGCATAGGCTTGTGCTCCGAAGATCGCAGCAGTGCACAGCAGAAAAGCAAACAGCAGCTTCTTGACAGGCAGCTTCAGCAACAGACCAATTACTGCTAAACCAATCGATCCAGCCAATGTGAACAAGAAAAGCTCTGCTGGCATGAGAAAATCATATCTGAAGATACCTGTTAAAACCATGCTGGCAATCGTGAAAAACACAGGTGCCGCCAAAGGTATAACGGTGGCGATCAAAAATACTATTGCAAGTGCGAGAAATAGAATTCTCAGTTTGCCTCACCTCTCACAATTAGACTTAGGCAGCTCTCAAATTGTTGACAGTTCAATCATCACGGTGATGAATTGGAGATATTGTCGGTGCTAAAGCTCAAATAAATAAAAAGCCCGCCTCAGGGCGGGCAAGTTCAAAGTTGACCAACCTCTTTGAGAAAGTTCACAAGAAAACTTCGAGCGAGTGAGGAAAACCCTGCGATGATTTGAATCGTCACCTTTTTCAGTTCGCCGAGTTGTGATTCCTTTGCTCTGAAGTCTTCAAAGGTAAGCGTGCGTGTCTGCAGTTCTTGTGAGAAATTTTCGTTGAACACCTTTGTCACATTGCCAACGTTGTTCAAACCAAGTAGTCTGACCTTCTGAATGAGTTGTCTGTTGTGCCTGTAAGGCTTTGGTTGCGCGTTGACTATTGCTTTCAAGGTTTCTTCATCTGCGTTGTAGAGTAGGTAGCCCAGATAGTCATCGTATGAATAGTGCAAATTTGACAGATAACTTGCCATCTGTTTGTCTGAGAGTGCCTTCAGAGTGTCAAAGAAGGTGCCTGGTGTGTTGTGAAAAGGCATTGAAAGATCTTCAAGATAGTGCAGTGCCCTTGCTAAGAATCTATAGCCCCAGTACTCATCGCCCTTTTTAAAGGCTTCCTTTGACATATTCACAAAATAGTAGAAGCTGTTGCTTCCTTCGAAGAAATCTAAGAACAGCAATCTGTATTTCATGTGTCTGACTCCTTGACTGTTGCCGATCATCGACTGCAGTGGTGAGAGATTTAGCCCTTCGTCCATGCCGAGATCTGGTTCGACCGAGTAAACAGTCAGTATCTGCCACAAATAGACCTTGCCATCAACTGGTTCTGGATCTGGAGGATAAAAGAAAGCGTTCTTTGGCACGAAATCTTCGATGAATTGTCCACAGTAATCATCTAATCTCAGGTAGTCTGTGTTGTACACACGCTTTTCTTGGTAGGTGTATTGTGTTATTTGAACCAGTTTTTCGGCGTTGGGCAAGAAGTCTTTCACAATGAGGTAGGTTAGAACTTCGTGAGCAGACCAACAAAAAGCAGTTGAAGCAAGTAGTAAAATAAACAAAACGATTCTCTTCATCGACCAGCCCCCCTTTGCTACAAGAATAGTTTAGCACAGTGAAGAGGCTAAATTGTATAAGCAAAGCGGCCCATGAAGGGCCGCTTTGCTTGGATTAGTTTCACGGCATCAAAATACCAATTCTACCGGTTCTGGGTAAAACTCTACTGATGTGCTACTGCCAGTTGTCTTTATGTACAGCGTGTAGAAGTAACCAGTGTCTTTGCCTGTGACAGTCACCATAGGAAGAGTTACAGAGGTCTTTGTTGAATCTGTTGTAGTAACTACGTACGTTACTGAATAGACCTTGTCAATGAAGGAGGGTTTGTCTGTTATATTCACAGGCCAGAACTTCGTTTCAACTACGCCAGCCACTTCGATCTTGGTAGGTGTTCCTGCTGCCCCGAATGAAAGAGCTAAGCCGAGCGGAAAAGCCATAACCTGAGTCTTTATATCGCTGTCGTTCTTGTCAGAATCTCTTACATAGAGCACTTTGAGCAGCTCATCATAGCTAGGTGTTCCACCTGATATCATTTTGTCAATCAAGGCTTTTGTGTTTGTCTTGAGTGCCTCGGCTAACGTCTGTGGAGAAGGCCCAAACAGATCCATACAACCACTCAGAATCAGTACTGCTGCTACCACGGTGAAAAGCAAAACGTACTTCACGCCAATCCCTCCCATAAATGTGATGTTAGACACCTTATTATACAATACATCACTCATCAAAGCAAGTGCATGGACGACTTAGACCTATCCCAAGGTACACAGCTCTTTGTGCACAAAGTCCGCCTCGGCGTGATTTTCCAATGTATAGTATACGATCGTAGACAACAGGAAAAGAGTTGATTTTGCTTTGTCTGTCTTGTCTTTAAGCACTTATCTGCTCACACTCCTTCATTAGAAGGTGCTGATTGATCTACAAACCTTTACGTAACTGAAAGTTAAACGTTTTGTACCACGAGAGGGTATGTTAAGATCTGTAGGGCGATGAAAAGAACTTGAAGTTGCAGATCTGGTCAAGGATTTGTTCTCAATCTCGCAAGAATTGGAAGCTCACGATTTGAATGTCATAATTACTCGCTACAAGGGGGATTGAGAAATGTGGATAGGTTTCTTACTCTCTGGATTGATTGGTCTTGTGATCGGGTATTTCATAAGTCGTGCTTTGAAAAACAAAGGACAAACGAATTTGGAGAACTCCTTGAAGATGCTCACCGATCTTCTCTCTGAGTTGATCAGACAACAAGGAGCAGTTTCTTCATCTCTCAGCAGTGTCGGAAATCTTTCGGCTTTGGTCTCGGAATTGAAAGTACGCTATGAAGAGATGAAAAGAGCAGAAGAAGAACTAAGCTATCAGCGTGAAAGAAGGCTCGAAGAGTTCATGAGCAGTATGAGAAAGTCTCTTGAGGAAGTCTCAAACAAGACTTTGAAAATAGATGAAGAGAAAGAAAAGCGAATCTCAGAACTGGTAGAACACATGAAACGTTTTTCAGACGAACAGCGTGCCTCAATTGAAAGATTTCTCATGCAACAAGGGCAGTCAAGAGAAGAGATAGAGAAACGCAGGGATGCAGAACTGAAAGATATGAGACGCATCATAGAAGAATTTGTGCGAACTGTATCGGGTACCAAAACACGAGGTCAGGTAGGTGAAATGCTTTTGAGCGAAGCTCTGAGTGAGTCGATCAAGGTTGGAACTGTTGTCAAAGATTTGCGTATAGGTTCTATGATAGTCGAATTCGCTTGGCATTTAGGCGATGGAAAATACATTCCCATAGATTCGAAGTTGCCAGATCTTTCGGATCTCATTGAGGAATTTGACGAAGCACAAGAAGATCGTGAAGAAAAGAAAAGGGAGATAATTCAAAAGATTCAGCGAGAGATAGAAAATGTGAAAAAATACCAAAACCAGTCGAACACAATCGATTGTTGCATAATGGTAGTTCCATCTGCGGTGATCGAGATGGCACCAGAGCTTGTTAGCTATGGAAAAAGACAAAACGTCTTTTTGTGCACACACAAAGAACTTTTTGCCATAGCACATTATCTTGAAGCAAGATATGTGACAACGCGACAAGATGAAGCAGCCAAGTACAGGCATTTGGTGCAAACATTGCTCAGCATCTTCGAACAGATAGAACAGAGATCAAATTCCTTGGAGCGAGCCACCAAACAAGTCATAAATGCGAATAATGAAATCAAAAACTTGATAGTGCAGGCAAGAATGTCTACAGGCTCAACTTCAAACCAACAGCAAGAAAACAACTGAGCCACACAGAACAGAATCTTTGATCGCCTATTCCCACCTACAGTACAACCTCGTTGTGATAGCACTTTACATATGCGTTACAAACCTATGTTTAGCTGATGTGATATCATATTTTTAGAAGAATGAAGGAGGTGTTTCTGTGAGAAAACTGTTTTTCTTAGGTACGTTGCTTTTCGTTGTGACTGTGATTTTCGGCTTCGATCTTGGAAACTTTGACATCAAGAATTTCAAGGGCGAATATCCACTTATAAGTCTTGAAAGACTTTTACAAACACAGGAATTTGTAGCCGTTGAAGGAATTGTGTACAGAGTAAACGCAGCAAAGAAGTTTTTGACAAAACAAGAGATAGATGCAAAGCAGTTGAACGATCAAAACCTTGTTGGGATTCTTGCCTTGACAATCGATGAACTTGTAACTTACACAGGCAAAAGCAAACCAGCCTTGGTAGCTGCAAATGGTATTGTCTATGATGTGTCTGCTTCTAAGTTGTGGGCAAACGGTGTTCACAGAAATATGCACAGCGCCGGAGAAGAGCTTACTTATGAATTACTCAAAGAGTCTCCTCATGGCATAAAAAAGCTTGACAATGTAAAGCCTTTTGCAGTTCTTGTATTCACACCAGAACAACTCGCAAAATTTAACGGCAAAGGTGGTGCAAAATCCTACGCGGCTGTCTTTGGTGTTGTCTACGACATGAGTTACTCGAAAAGAGTTTCCAATGGCATGCACTTCAACTACCCTATGGGTAACGAACTGACCTTCGAGATTCTGCAGATGCCTAATCACACACAGTTGCTCTCAAGAGTCTACGCCATAGGTCTTTTAGTCTTTACAGAGGAAAGTCTTGCCAAGTTCGATGGAACCAATGTCAAAACTTTCGCAAAGGATCTATTCAAGAGCTTCATAAAAGTTGGCAATATTGTCTATGATGTCACAGATATAGCCGACTGGAGAGAAAAACTCAATCTTAGTGCAGATGCAGCAGCTGGTAAAGATTACACCTCTCAGTTCGAGTGTGAACTTGAAGGTAGTTGTACCCACGATCATCCAGAGTCTGATGTTTTGAAAGCTTTCAATGTGGTTGGTTTTGAGCTGGTGAAATGAGATGGCTTATAAGATCTTTGCATGGATTAGCGTCAGCTTGCTCTTTTACAATTTTTCACTATTTCCACTGCGCAGAATTTTGAGGCGCTACAAGAGTGCTCAGAAATTCTTGGTTTTCGGCTCAAAGACTCATCGCTTTACTGGGTTTTCGCTCTTGTTCACCGGTGCAGTTCATGGTTATCTCGCACTTGGGCAGATCGCTCTGCACAGCGGCTGGTTACTCTGGACCGGTGTGCTTTTGCTTTTTGCTTATTATTTGCTCAGAAAACGCTTGAAAAAGAGATGGATACTCTTTCACAGATTCACAGATTTTCTCGTTGTTGGTTGGTTTTTCGTGCATTTCTTCTATCCATGGTTGTTTTAGAGTCACTGGGCTTAATAAAGCTTCTTATCAAATGTCATGAGTCTGATGTTGTGTATGAAATTACTTAATTTGGAGGTTTGGGATTTGTTCAAATCGATCTTCTTGATCCTGTTAATTCTTAGAACAGCCTGGCAGATATCGTTGGAACTTCTAAATCTCCATTATTCGACAAATTCTAAGGCTGAAGTTCCAGAAATCTTGAAAGATCATTTCGACCAAAGAGATTTTGAAAGATCAAAGCAGTATTTGAAGGAAAAAGTCACTTTGAAAGTGATCTCGGAGGTCGTTCAGTTTTTCGTTACGCTTTATTTGATTCTCTATGGGCTTGCAAGAATAGAGAGATTGTTTTTTGAATATTCTCCTTTCTTGCAAGCTATTATGCTTTTTGGCACAGTTGGCTTGATATTTTTCGTGGTGAACGTCATTTTCAAGAGTTATTCAGTCTTTGTGATCGAAACAAGATATGGTTTCAACACAACCAAGATGAAGACCTTTATCTTAGACCAGATGTTGACAGTTGCGCTCTTCACTGGCTTTGCGACGATCGTTGTTTCAATTCTGTTGTGGCTTTTGAAACATCAAATCTGGTGGTGGCAGGCGACGATCGTTGCTTTTGGTATGATTTTGTTCTTCTGGTTCATTCAGCCGATCTTCATAGCACCACTGTTCTACAAGTTTTCGAAAATTGAAGACAGAGAACTCGAAGAAAAAATAAGAGAATTGCTCAACAAGAGTTCTATGAAGGTTCCAAATATTTTCAAAGTGAATGCTTCTAAGAGGACTAAAAAGCAGAATGCATACCTCACAGGCATTGGAAAATCACGCAGACTTGTACTGTACGACACACTTTTGAACTACCCTACCGAAGAAATTCTCGCAATCGTTGCACACGAACTTGGGCATCATGTGAGAAAACATATTCCGAAAGATATCGTGATCTTTTCTTCTTATGCGGCCATTGTACTCTATCTGACAAACACCGTGTACCAGTACATTTCAAAGACAGATGCTTTCGGTGTTCAAAAGCCGCACACAGCTTTCTTTTACTCATTTCTTTTCGTCTCGTTCGTGATCTATTTTTTTGAGCCTGTCATGAACTATCTTTCGAGAAAGATGGAGTATGAGGCAGACACCTATTCAGCGCAGCTGATGGGAAGCCCAGTTCCTTTGGTCAATGCGTTGAAGAGATTGATCAAGGCAAATCTTTCAAATCTAAACCCTCTGCCGCTGTATAAAATCTGGTACTATTCACACCCGGCACCAGAAGAGAGGATCAACCATCTTGTATCAAAGATTTCCAAGAACTCTGCTTGACTCTACGTCAACGATACCAAGGTCTGAAAACTTGTATTTTGGACTCACAGTGAGTGAAAGAACTGTCAGGAAGGTCAAAAGATTCTTGTGATTGGCACCGCTTTGAGTCAGTTGCTCTTCTATTTTTTTGAGATCTTCTGCAACATCTTCGACATCCCTATCGCTTATGATGCCACCTATCTCGAGTCTCAGTTTTGCAAGATTTTCACCGTCATAGTAAACCATACCGCCACCCATTTCGAGAAGTTCTTCAACTGCTTTTTTCATACACCAACTGCATTTGCCAATCACAAGGATGTTGTGTGAATCATGCGCAAAACTTGAGACAAAAGCCCCCTTTTGCATACCAAGTCCTTTTAGCAAACCTACGTGCCCCTTGAGTGTGCCTCTGTGTAGCACAGCGATGTTTACAAAATCACCAACTCCAAAGCCATTCTCTATTCGAAGATCTTCAATTTTGAGATCTGTGAGGGTGTTTTCAGCGTTCATGATCACTGTATTCACCCTTCGTAAGCCGTCTGATACAGAAGTGAGTTTGAAAATGTCTTGAGAGAGATCTCTTCTTTTGAGAGAATTCTCAAAGTGACCAAGAGTTGGTTCAAAGTTGAGCCGTGAAAGATCTTTACCATTGCAATAAATTTCTTCAGGCTGAAGGTTTTGCAAATCTTCGCATGTGAAGAAACTGGCTTTTTTACCGGGACTTATCGCACCAAGATCCTTCAAATCCAGATATCTGGCAACCCTTATTGTAGCTGAGGCTATTGCATCTAAAGAATCCCAGCCTTTCCTTATCGCCTCACTCACAATTCTGTTGAGATGGCCTTTGACAAATTTGGTTGGTGGAACATCGTCTGTTACCAATAGGACACGTGATCTATCAACAAGACTTTTGATAGTCTCTATATTCTCTTCAGTCAAAGACTTTTCTTGAATCATGACGCACATGCCTTTTGAGAGTTCTTCGCAGATCTTTCGCGGTGTCATCAAAGTGTGGTCTGAACCTACACCAACTGATATGTACTTAGAGAGTTCTTCACCAGAAAGTGTGGGACAGTGTCCCTCGATGAGTAAGTTTCTTTCTTTCGCAATTTGCAGGATCTTCAATAGTTTTTCATCGCCGTTCAAAAGTCCACGATAGTCCATCACTTCTCCGAGGGCAATGACATTTTCATTTTCTGAAAGCTCTTCAACGTCCTCGGGCTCTATGGATGCATTTGGAGTTTCCAAATTACTGCGTGTTGTGGGCACACAGCTTGGAATGGCACAGTAAAAAATCAGAGGTTGTTTTCTACCATCTTCTATCATGAACTGCACGCCTTTTTTTCCAAAGACATTTGCCATTTCGTGAGGATCTTGAAGAACAGCAACTGTGCCATGTTTCAAAGCAGTTCTTGCAAAACTGTGACAGGTGACGAGGCTGCTTTCCACATGCATGTGTGCATCGATCAAGCCCGGTATCACAAATTTGTTCTGTAAATCAATCACCTCACATGGCTCGTTGCACGTCAAATCGTTTTCTTCGACAAATTCAAATCTCTCATTTTTGATTGTGAATGAACCTTTGAAAACTCTTTGTCTGAAAACATCAACTATTAAAGCGTTTTTGAAGAGCTTTCTGTGCAAATTTTGTCCTCCTCTATCAAAATTTTCATCGCCTCTATTGCAACATCTATCGCTTTCTGCTCTGCGACACGAAAGAGTCTTTCCTTTTCTTCCAAGGTTGGTTGTGGTTTGAGCCAAATATTCGAGTCTGTCGCCAAGATCGCCCCAGTTCTAACACGTCTTATAGTTCCCACGATGAAGAGTATTGAACACTCCTGCTCGGCTGCCACAATGCCGCAGTCTGTCAGAAATTTGTTCAGTGAATCGTCTTGAACGTAATATGCATCTCGCGTGTAAACAATTCCATGATAGAAAGAGTAATTGAGCACCTTGGCTGCCTTTAAGAGTGCTGAGGTCACCTTCAGATCTGCCACAGCTGGAAACGGTGCAGGTGCATAGGCGTGAGAAGTTCCCTCACCACGGTAGGCTGCATTGGCTATTACCAGAGAGCCTATGGGCATCTCTGGTTGTCTTGAGCCAGCAGATCCTACTCTGATGAGCGTCTTAGCACCAACTCTTGTGAGTTCTTCAAAGGCAATCGATGCAGAAGGTCCACCAATGCCAGTTGAACATACGCTGACCTTTGTACCGTTCAGTGTGCCAGTATAAACGTGATAAGCGCGGTTTTTCGAGACAAGCTGAGTACCTTCAAGTCTTTGAGCAATCTTTTCTGCACGCGATTCATCTCCGGGAACAAAGACGTATTCGCCCACATCATCCGGTTTACACCTTATGTGCTTTTGCAGATCCATAACTATGCCTCCTTTAAAGCTATCAAGTCGTCAGACGATACACGGAGAAAAATCTGTTCTGTCTCTGAAAATTCTCTTTGTTCATACATTTCAACAACGAACTGCTTGTCTTGAAATGATACAAGAACAGCAAGATTTTCTCCCTGGAATAATTCTGAAAGAACAGAGGCACGGAGTACATTTTGACCGTCCTCTTTCTCAATTCTTATCTTTCTTGGTCTCGCAAGAAGGACAACTTTTTCTCCTACTGATAGATCTGTGGTGCATCTGGCTTGCATGACTTTGTTGTCAACTGTCACAAGTGCGTGATCTTGAAAGATCTCATTCACGATGCCAGAGGCGACCTCTTGAAAACCCATGAATTTGGCGACGAATCTGTTTTTGGGGTTGAAGTAGATTTCTTGAGGTGTGTCGAGCTGTTGTATCTTACCTTCATTCATCACAGCCACCTGATCTGAGAGCGCTATTGCTTCCGATTGATCGTGAGTCACGTAGATGGTGGTGATCTTCAGTTCTCTCTGAATGCGTTTTATTTCGTTTCTCATCTCGAGTCTGAGATTAGCATCGAGGTTTGAAAGAGGTTCATCCATGAGCAACAGATCTGGTTGAATCACTATAGCTCGTGCGATTCCCACTCTTTGCTGTTGACCACCAGAGAGCTGTGATGGAAACCTGTCCTCTAAACCTTGCAGACCAACCATTGTTATTGCTTGCTTGACTCGCCTTTGTATTTCATTTCTTTCAATCTTTCTCATCTTCAATCCGAAGGCAACATTTTCAAAAACATTCATGTGTGGGAAAAGTGCATAGTTCTGAAAAACAATTCCCATCTTTCTTTTGTGCGGTGGTAAGTTTGTGTAGTCAGCATCATTCACGATTACCTTTCCTTCCGAAGGTTCAAGAAAACCGGCAATCAGCCTGAGTGTTGTAGTCTTTCCGCAACCAGATGGTCCGAGCAATGAGAGAAAGGTTCCTTTCTCCACAGAGAGATTGAAGTTCTTAAGAACTGCGTTGTCTTTTTGATAGCCTACTGTTATGTCGACCAATCTTAAAAAGCTCATCTTCATCCCCTCACAAGAGTTTTGAAATGCCAAAAACCTTTTGTGCTAACAAGACCACGGCAAGTGTCGCACCTATCAACAGTGTTGAAAGTGCTGCGATACTCGGGTTGTAGTAATACTCCATGTAAGTCATCATCACTATCGGGAGTGTACTCACACCGGGTCCTGTGAGAAACAGTGAGATAGGAACATTGTTGAAAGAAGTGATAAAGGTCAATATAAAGGCTGAAACAATACCCACTCTTATGTTTGGCAAAACTATCAAGAAAAAGTTTTTCAGCGGTGTAGCACCCAAACTCATGGCAGCTTCTTCAACTGACGCAGGAAAATTCACAAGACTTGCAACAGTTGATCTAACAACATAAGGGAGAACTATTGCCGTGTGACCTACGAGCAACGTTGTTTCTATGTCAAAAACGTTCAACAGCACAAAGAACTTTAGAAGAGCAAGTCCTGCAACCATACCCGGTATTATCACAGGTAAAGTTGTTAGCAACTCAATGAATCTTTTCATCTTGAAATCATATCTGGCCGTTACATAACCGACGGGTACTCCGAGTAGCAGAGCGAGAAACGATGAAAGCAGCGCAAGCCTTAGACTCAATAGAAAACTTTTCTGAAACATGGGCATCGTTATGACTTTTTTGAACCAAGAAAGTGTGAAACCAGTTGGGGGGAATCTCAGCGTTGATGTTGGCTCAAAAGAAGCAAAGAAGATTACCAAAAATGGCCCAAGTAAAATGATAAAGGCAACAAAAAGCATAAAGTTTAGCCATTTGCTCTGCTTCAACTTTTGACACCTGCCTTGCTCAAAATCTTTGAACTGTAATTGACAGCGAGCGTTGTCAAGAACATCACAACGGCGATCACGGTAGCCATATTCCAGTCTAATGTCACAGAAGCCTTTTGAAAGAGTAAAGTACTGAGCATCAAAACGCGACTACCGCCGAGTACAGCAGGCGTCACATATGCAGTGATACAACCAGTGAAAACCAAGGTGCAGCCGCTCACAATTCCCTCACTTGTCAAAGGCAGATAGATTTTCGTGAAAAGGCGAAAACCAGTAGCACCAAGACTTTTTGCCGCCAAGGGTACATCTCTTGGTAGATTTTCGAGTGAACTGGTCAACGAAATGATCATCAAAGGTAGAAAGAGCTGCAGAAGGCCTAAGAAGACTGCGCCAGGTGTGTAAAGTAATCTTGTAGGGCTATCGATAACTTTCAGCGAAATAAGAAGATTGTTCACCATGCCTTCTCTACCCAATACGGCCAGCCAAGAAAAGGTTCTCGCAACGGAGTTAGTCATCTGTGGAAAGACTACCAAAGTCAGAAGAAGACTTTTTAGTGAATCACTTCTGACATTCACAATCGCCATGGCAGCTGGATAGCCTATTACCACAGAAACTGCGACAACTAAGAGGCCCATCAAAAGACTCCTTGTATATGCTACACGCGAAATTCTCTGAGTGAAGAATTTCAAATAATTGACAAGGAGCCAGCCCTTGGTGGGCTGGTAAATGCTCTCAACGAAAACTGTCAACAAAGGTATGATGAAGAAGATGAGCAGAAAGATCAATGCCGGTAATAAGAGTGAATATCTTTTCATATCACTGAGCGATCAAGTTGTTCCATTTGTCGATCCATTTGTCGTAGTTCTCCACAATGAAGTTAGTGTCATAGAAAACTAACGATTTGATGTGATCGGCACCGTAAGTGAGTTTCTCTGCTATTTCACTTGGTACCACGACCTTAGTGTTCACAGGTGAATCAACTAAGTCCATTGCCTCGGCGTACTGCACTTCTTGGCTTATGAGAAAGTCTATGTATTTGTATGCTGCATCGAGATTCTTCGCACCCTTTACGATGCTGATGACATTCAAAAAGCCAAGCATACCGTCCTCTGGAATTACCCAAGCCAATGGTAAACCTGTGTCAAGGAACTGTCCCCAAGAAAATCTCGTAACGGGTGCCATCCAAACTTCACCCATTTTGAAGAGGTTTATCAGCTCTGAAGATGTCTTGTAGAAGGTAACAACACTTTTGGAGAGCTCTCGTACTTTTTCGTATGCCACTTTCAACTCCGGGTCGTATGGATCTGCACCAAATACCTTGTTGATGTGCATCATCAAGACAGGTCCCTGGGTAGTTGTGATATCAGGTAGGCTTATGTGACCGGCCACTTCTTTTGCCCAAAAATCTTTCCAAGAAGTGATGGGCTTTTTGATCTTATCGGTGCGGTACACAATACCAAGGCTGTAAACTGTATAGCCCACACCGTAGTTGCCTTTGATTGGATCTTTCGCAAAATCATAGATATCGTTGAAATTGGTGAGCTTGGTCACATCGATGGGCTGTAAAAGTCCATTTTTAACGGCCAGAGCTGCAAAATAGTCTGCAAAGTGAACAACGTCGATAACCGGGTTGTCTTTCTGAGAGATCAACTTTGTCAATCTGACAGAATTGTTACCAACCTCACGAACGACTTCGATTCCATATTTCTCCAAGAAAGGTTTGCTGATATTTTTGTCTAAAAGATCCAAGTTGAAACCCCAAGTAGAGACATTGAGTTTTGTCGCAGCAAAAGACATTGCTACCACAACCAAACAGAGTATCACCACAAAACTTTTCATGTTAATCCCCTCCCACAAGAGTTTAGTAAAATTATAGCATGCTGTTTCGAGTCTGAGAAGATGGCAATTAATCAGCAGTGCAGCTTGATTTTCACACTCCATATCTTCACTGAAATCAAATTAGTCTCATCTAAGTTCCGCTATCTTGCTTGTGTAAAGAGATTTCTTACGGTTTTGATCGATTTTATCATTCATGAACAAAGAATACAACGTTCTTGCTAAGATATACATTCGTATACTATATAGTGGGACAAGTACCCGGGTACTCCCAAAAACTCGAGGAGGTGTTGGTATGAAACAAGTGAGGATCGTGTACAACACGGGGCAGCTTTCTGAAACAGGCACTCCTGTGCTTCGAAGAAATGTGATCGATGTCGAAGACAGTGTGGCAGAACAGACGGCTTCTCAGATTGCCCAAGTCATCGGTGCTTTGACAGAGTACACACTGCAGGAGGCCCACTTGATCACCACAACACAAGTCTTCTGATGAAAGGAGGCTAAAAGATGAAGAGACTTTTCTTGGACTTTGTAAACCCTCAAGATGGTAAGAGAAGAAGGATCACAGTTCAGGCACCAAAAGAAGATCTAACCAGCGAGCAACTTTCTCAAGCCATGGATCAACTCATATCCTTAGGTGCTCTTCCAAGTGGCTATGTAAAGGACAGAGCGGCGATAGTCGAGACCACCTCTAATGAATTCTTCAACTTGTTGTAGGAAGTGATACTGTGAATCCCTTTGAAGTCTTTCACGTCATAGGCAGGATTGTCTCGTTAGGTGTCTTTCTGGTCGAGCGCCCAAAAGATGGCGCAAAGAAAAAGGAAGAAGTCAAAAAGATGGTTTTCGAGTTCTTGAGTGATTTCAACATCAGGCTGCCTATTCCAGATGTTGTACTCGACTACGTTCTTGATTTCATGATCGACAATTTGGTAGAGTTCTTGAACAACACGATATGGAAGAAACAGGCAGCATGAGGAGGGGATTCCCCTCCTCTTTGTGTGAGCAGCTCTTTCAACAGTATAGCCCTCTGTTGAAGAGTGTCTGTAAAGAGTACTGGCGGAAATATTATCCCAGAATAGACAGTTATGAAGATCTCTACCAAAGCGTTTGTTATCTTTTCATGTACGCATACCATATCTGGCAGCCTGAAAAAGGTCCTTTTGGAAGTCATTTGAAGAGGGTTTTGAATTTCAAACTGAAGGCAATGTTAAAGGGGGAGTATGCCCCATGGCATGGTGATAGACCTTTCAACTTTTTGAAGTACAGAAAAAGCGAAGAAGAAAGATATGAGACTATCTTGCTCGATGAAGACTTTTTCGATACTTATGTGTGTGAGTAACGCCCCGAGATGGGGCGTCTTTCTTTTTGTGAGTTTTTCCCCGAATTCACTGAACAGGGATTCCACCTTCAAGAATTGAGCTTCCAGCTTCATCACAAAGAATTCACTCGGACATTCGATTGATTTTCGAATATCCTAAGGGAGTGGTCCTCACTCCATGAGCTTCACTTTAAACCGGTCCGATCCTATGAACTAAATTGGCTGTAGCATATAGAATGCTATTTGTCAGGCTATGCCCATTGGTCGCAACCTCTTAAAGGAGATGTGCTTTCCGGCAAATTCTCTGTAGTATTATTATCTGTGAGCTTTTCAACAAAGGAGGGGGTCTCAGTGAAGAAGATCTTCTTGCTGTTGTTGATCTGCCTTAGTGCGATGAGTTTTGCTTCTGATGAGTTCAACGCACTTTTCTACGAGGTGAGAAATCAAAGAGATGCTGCGAAGATGGCGCAACTCATCCAAGACATTGAGTCGCAAAACGATCTAAACAACAACGAATCACTTCTGACAATTCTTGCTGATTGCTATCTTGAGTACGGTGATTGGGGTGTGGCAAAAGAATTAAAAGAAAAGACATTAGAGCAAGCGAGAAAGTATGCAGAGGCTGCCGTGAAGTTGAACAATGAAAATGGCAGAGCCAACTACATAGCTGGTGCGGCCATAGGAAGACTTGCCCAGTACAAGGGGATCATTCAAAGCTTGTTCATGCTTGGAGATTTCGACAAGTACATAAACAAGGCTATATCTATCTTGAGAGAAGACAACGATGAAGAAAGGCTGTACAAAACCTTTGCCTTGATAGCTTCTGGCATGAGATTCAGAGATGTTCCTTGGCCTCTGAACGATTACAAGAAATCTGAACAACTACTTTTTGAAGCAGCGAAACTGACGCCTAATTACAGCAACATATACCTCGAGCTGGGTTATCTGTACTTAAAAACGAATAACAAAGACAAGGCAAGAGAGATGTTCCAGAAAGTGATCGATAGTGAGCCACATCCTTTGTTAACTGCAACACATTTGAACGCTGTAAAAACTGCACAAGAAGAACTTGCAAAACTCAAGTGAGCTTGTCAAGAAAGCAAACTGCCCCCATGCGGGGGCAGTTTTTGTGAAGAACTACTCAACTACTTTGCGACATCATCCAGATTGCAGTAATTGTCTGAATCGACGTTTTTCCATAGTAGAGCCTTGCTGTTGTCTGCGAGCTTGATCATTATGTCGTTTTCAGGACACCATTTACCGTTGACAGTTGTGTTCTCACGAAAATGAATTTCGATTTCGTGTCCAATGTAGGAGCTTCCCTGAAAATCAAAATGTGCCCAGTTCGCATAGGCGAAGTGTTCTTGATTCCACTTGTTGGCCGGCAGAATGTGCACGGTTCCTTGTCTTTTACCGTCGACATAGAACTCTACGTATGCGTCCCTATCCTTGGCAGTCATGTAGTAGAATCTGTGCATCTCCTCAGTACAGTTGAACCTAACGTAGTCATCGTTGTGGCAGAAGTAAGCTCCAATGTAGGGAAACTCTGCTCCTTTCCACGTCTTGTTCTTGAAGGTAGCACCAACCGTTAAGATTACGATGAGTGCTATCACCGCTACGAAAATTACCTTCCTGAACATTTGTTCATCCCCCCTCCATACAACCTACCATGAAGGTAGGTACTGATCAAATTCTCTCTCAGCAAAGATTAAAAACTCATTAAAAACTATAACACATCAGAATGTGTATGTGCCGCTTGCGAGTGGCCCACCATTTGGCGGCCATGTGAAGAAGTCGTAGCTGATCGATGGAATCCCACCACATAAACTCTGTAGCCAACCGCTCATTTGAACACCACCTGTTGCTGTCAAACCACCTTTTATGGTGTAACCAACCTGATTCGAAGAGCCAACCGAGGCATTTGTCGTACCTTCGATCCACGGCGTTAGTCTGACGAAAGGTCCAGCAACATAATAGACATACCCAGTAAGCGTGAATGGTAGTTTACCGATCGCGTCGGCTCCAATTTTTGCATTGGCTTGAAAGTTTATTCCAGAATAATTAGTAGTATATGATGGAGTCTTGCTCCAGCTACCGTTTTGGTAAGTGATTTTCAGTGAAGTTGTGAGACTGTATGTGGCAGACACGGTGAAGCCGATCGAGCCATAAATCTGGGCGGTCGCTTCTGCATCGAGTTTTGCTTCAAGAACCAATATGACAGGAACGGTGCCAACCCAGAAGGTTATGGTTTTCGACTTGGTGAAAAGATTTCTTGACCAATTCCTTGAGATGTTTCCACCCGAAGACACTGTGAGTGAAGGAGTGAAAGAAGGCGTTAGAGACACAACGCTCTCAAACTTCTTAAAGCGATAACTCCAACTGAACCAACCTGTTCTAACCCACTCGTGCTCCCACAACAGTGAGACGTTGAAGGTGAGCGTTACAGTTATCTTGGGCGTAACGGAAAGCGTCCCATAAGTAAAGGTGTAAGACAAGAGTTCCCCTGATGAGACACTGAAACTCCAGTTACCGGAAAAGTCGTTCTTCACTTCGTGTTCAACTGGTTTGCTCAAGGTTTCTGGTTTCATCTTTCCATTCCAGAAGACCACCTTGAAGGCTGTGTAGTCCTTTAGATCGTTCAGCACCAACGAACTACTTTTTGAATCGAGGAGCTTTTCTGGCTTTCCGCCATTTGTCACTATGACTTCTTTTAGTGCATACCCTTTATCTGTTCTGTCAAAAGAAGCACTATAGTTGTTACCTGCACCGAAGTCTACTTTCATTGTCTCTTCAAACTTTCTCTTGACAAAAAATTCAGGAGTGATGTTTTCGATCTTGGAGCCTTCAGGCAAGATCACCTCAGTGTACCTTACAGTTTGTAGAGAGTTCTTTTCAGATTTCAAGAAAGCAGATGTGAAAAGCTTGTCGTCGATCTGGCTCTCAAAATACTTTGGCAACAGCTGTTCAGCAAGCTTTTCATTACCGCCAAAGCCTTTGCGACTGAAAATGAAGTGCCCATTTTCATCGCTTCTGAGCAGCCCTTGTGCTTTCATCGTTATAGTCCATTTGAAGCCGTTTTTCTCAGACGCTTCGATCTGGTTAATCGAAAAGGTTGGTGTTGTTCCATAAAGAAAGTAGTATTCCTTGGTGAATTCGTAGAGAAAGAACTTGAAAATACTCTTGTCTTTGAGCATATTCTCGTAGTGTTCAATGTAGAATTTTGCCAACTCTGATTCTGGTATCGTCTCGGTTCTTGTTATGATTGCTGAACCATCCTGCTGAATTTCAATACGTTCTTCAATAGTCCTTTTGAATTGTTCGGCAACCAAGAATGTGGCTAAGAGCAGAATTACAACTAAAAGCATTCTCCTCAACATCTTCAACTCCCCCTTTAATGAAAGTCTTTGATCTTCGTTTCAATCAATTCTTAAGAACAATATTGTCGTGCTATCAAGAGGGTTAAGGGCGAGCAAAATGAGGGTTCTCAAGTGCCAAGTTGTGGAAGGCTGATTGATCTGAAGAAAAACATCGAGCTATGAATTATAGTCAAACGCAGAAGCAAACTCTTCAAGACAGCCCATCCCCCAACTCAACATTTGAAAACAAAGACATTAGAAAACGATTAGAGACCATGGTGCATATCGCACTAACCGAGAGACTTAGAAAAGAACACAAATATCATCTTTCAAACCACAAAGATCTCACGCTGGACCAAGTTGACGGCTCCCAATAGAACACCGCTGTCGCCCAAGGCAGCCTTACTGAATGAAACGTGTTCGATTATCTCAGCAGGAACTGTTGCTTTGAGGACCGGAATAATCCTGCTTATTATTCTTTCGTATTGGTTGTATCCAATAGCGCCTCCGATGACAACAATCTCCGGATCGAGCAAACAAATCGCGTTGGCGATCGCCAAGGCAAGGTGTTCACACGCTTCTTGCAAAATGGCTGCTACCGAAGAATCACTGTCTGTCTTTTCGAAAAACTCCTTTACGGATAACTCTGGAAACTGTCTTAGAAGAACCTTTTCAAAGGCGTATCCGGAGAACCATCTTTCAAGTCTTCCAAAAGGAAAGTCATGTTCTTTCTCCCTACTCCAATCTGTAATCAAATACCCTATCTCACCAGCCATACCATGTGATCCATCGAACAACTCACCGATCACTATAATGCCCATGCCTGTACCAGTACCAAGCGATACGAGTAGGACATTCCTTTTTCCCTTTGCAGCACCTTTCCACATCTCTCCGAGTGCGTTCAAAGTCACATCATTACTAACTAAGACTGGTTTCTTGAATATCTTCTGCATTTCCTCTTTTAGAGGTAGATCCTTCAGATCAAATGCAGGCATGTATCTGATCACACCGCTTTTCGGCTCTACAGTTCCTGGTACCCCTATGCCTATACCCAAAATCGATTCACTCTCAAAAGATAGAGAACAGATTGCATTCGATAATCTATCAATCAGATGCTGTGCCGAATAGATACCCCTGGATGAAAAATCTTTTCTGTTCAAAACCTTACCGTTCAGATCAGTCAAAGCAACGCGCAGATTTGTGCCCCCAAGGTCCACGGCGATGACTAAACGGTAACTTGGGTTGAATTCCAATAGCATTGGACGTTTACCACCTCGTTTTGAACTCTCACCCTTTTTCACCTCTCTCAAAACACCGAGTTTCACCAAGTGATCGACTGCCTCTGAGACAGCAGGCTTGCTTAAACCAATTGATTTTGCAATCTTCGCTCGCGAGACCAACGAGTTTTTTCTTATAAAACTGAGTACTGCCATCTCTGAATTTTTCAACTTCAACTTTTTCAGCTCCCTTCTTCAATTTTTACTCTTTCACTGCACCTTTGGCAAGGCCTTCCACCAAGAACGGTTGAAATGCTATTGCGAAAACGATCGGTGGAATCATCGATATAACTCCAGCCGCGGTCATGAGTGGGTAATTGGTGTAAAAACGACCCATGAATTCTGCAACACCTATAGGCATTGTCTTTGCCTTCATACTCGTCGTCAAAACTAAAGCCATGATGAACTCATTCCAAGCTGCCAAGAAAACGAAGATACTCGATGTGAAGAGTGCCGGTTTTGAAATAGGCAGTAAGATTTTCCAAAGTGCTCCCAAATAGCCACAGCCATCTATAATTGCAGCTTCTTCCATCGAGGCGGGAATTCTTCTGAAATATGAGCCGATTATCCACATCGCAAAGGGTAAGTTCAAAGCAACATAGACGACAGACAGTGAGAGCTTGCTGTCTAATAGATTCAATCGTGAGAGTATCAAATATATCGGTATCACCAAGATTGCAGGCGGGAGCATCTGAGTGAGGACAACGAAGAAACTGATGTACTCCCTCAATGGTACTTGTAATCTCTCAATGGCGTATGCTGCCAAAATTGCGAAAAAGAGCGTAACGAAGGTCACAGCCACGGAGATGATCAAGCTGTTCAGGATAGTTCTTGTAAATTGATAACCCGCGCTGTAGACATCCTTCGTTAGTCCTAAGACATTTCTGTAATTGTCTAAGGTTGGCATCGGAGGAAACCAGTTGCGCGAGGTTTTCGATAGGTCTCTATCTTTCGAAATACTCGTTGCAAAGGTCCAATATATTGGGACAACAGAAGCCAAGATCAAGAGAATCAGGCCTATGATGATCAAGGTCTTGTACAGCCAGCGCACACTTATTCCTCCCCAGCGTAGGTGAAGAGTGTCTTTCTGTAGAAGATCACCAACAGAGAAACTATACCCAAAAGAATGTAAGACATCGCCGAAGCTCTACCAAATTTGTAAGCTTCAAAAGCTGTTTTGTAAATCTCATAAGAAACTACCCTGGTGAGTCCAGCTGGTCCTCCACCTGTCACCGCGTAGACCAGTTCGAAGAGTTTGAAGGTGAGAATAGTTTTCATCACCAAGAGAAGTTGTGTAAATGGTTTCAGGAGAGGAACCGTTATATACCAAACAGATTGGACAGGTTTTGCACCATCTATCTTAGCCGCTTCATAGAGTTCATCGGGAATCGATTTCATACCCCCAAGGTATATGATCGTCGCAAAGGCAGTACCCTGCCACAGATTTGCTATGAGTAAGGAAGGCAAAGCCCACTTCGGATCGGTGAGCCAGTAAATGTTCTTGTCGATGATACCAAGCATGATCAAAGTTTGGTTTATGAACCCATAGTCGGCGTTAAAAGCCCATTTCCATATCAAAGCGTGTACAATTGGTGGCAAGACATAAGGTAGAAGAACCAAGGAGATCCACAGAGATTTCAGTGGAAGTCTTCTGTTCAAGATCAGAGCGCCAACGAAACCCAGAAAGATACCGACTGTCACATCCACGATCACGAAATAACATGTATTCAAGAAAGAACGCCACCAAGTGCCATCATTTAACACGCTCAGATAGTTACTCAATCCAACGAAGGAAAAATCGATTTTGCCACGGAAAAACCTCACGCTGAAGAGACTCAAGTAAAAAGAATACAAAAGCGGGAAGAGCAACACAACTGCCAAAATGAGTAAAGCTGGAAGAATTATCAGATAGCCAAGTCTTCTCTTTCTTCTTTCCAAAGCCCGAGTGCCTCCTTTGTTCAAAATGAGGCGGGGAAAACCCCGCCTCGTTGTTCATTTTTTCTTCTGCTGCCATTCATCACGAATTCTTATAGCAGCCTTCGCAGCATCGTTCAGAGCAGCTTGCGGTGTCTTCTTACGAGTTAAGGCATTGTGCAGTTCTTCCTGCAAAACAGAGGAGAATTCCAGATACCATGGTACTTGTGGTCTGTGCACGATGTACATCGCTTGTTCGTACATCTTGTCCAAACCCCTGACCTTCTTTTGGAACTCTGGATTTTCCCAAACAGATTTCCACCCTGGTACTATACCGGCCTTGAGTGAAGCATCGAGAGATCCTTGAGGACCTGCCAAGAATTTGATGTATTCAAAAGCCTCTTTTGGATTCTTGGTTCCATAGGATATCGCCCAACCCATTGGCCCTGAAACACTGTATGGATGCTCTCCATCTACTGATGGCATCAATCCTATCTCCCATTCACCTGGTCCTTTTGAAATCTCTGGGTTGTCCAAATCGATCAGTGGCAAGCCCCACATCATTCCAAAGGCGATGTCTTTGTTGTATATGGCTTTGTAAACCTCTGTTTCAGTCCATCCAAGCGACGCTGGGTTCACGATCTGGTGTTTGTAGATCATGTCGACCATGAATTGCACAGCCTGAACGCCCTTGGCATCGTTGAAAACTGGATTGAGATTATCGTCGAAGAACTTCCCACCGAAACTTGCAAGAATGGCAACAAAGTCGCAGATCAAAGATTCTTTCTGAGCCCAAGACCATGCAGTTGCATACTTAACGAGTCCAGCTTCTTGTAGTTTCTTGGACAGTTCGACAACTTCATTCCAAGTCTTTGGAAATTCTGTATAGCCTACCTTCTTGATGAGCTCTCGGTTGTAAACAAAAGATTTCCACTCGGAAACCCACGGCAAGCCATACCAGTGGCCCTGATAGGCCATACCACTCAGCGCAAACGGGACGGCATCTGCTTTTAGATCTTCTGTGAGCCATTCGTCTACCGGCAAGACCCAGCCAGATTCGACGTACATTGGTACTTCTACGCAGTCGATGATGAAAATATCGTACTGAGAGCCTCCTGCGAGCATTGACGCCATGAGTTTTATGTTCTGATCTCTTCCGTACGGCACGACGGTGATGTTTACCCGTACGCCAGTCTGATCGTAGAACTTCTGGTTTCTCTCGATGTAGTAGCTCAGATCCTCTGGGCCAAAGATTGTGTTGAGTTCAATTGTGCTTGCGAACAATGCGGTGGTAAGAACGAGTGCTAATGCCAATAGGAAAAATCGCCTCATGCCTATCTCCTCCCCCAAGAAGATGGTTAGTTAACTTATGTTACTAACTTCAGTATAATACGATCTTGAGAATTGTCAAAGTCGATTCTGTACATTCACAGGTTGAAAATTCCACTGTGAGGCGTTCAAAGGCAAAAGAACCTTTTTCTCTAAATTTCTCTTCTGCTTCCTATAGTTTTTGCGTCGTTGGACCTCGAGTTAACATTAATTGCACTTTGCTTAACATAGAATAGAGTTGCGAGATTGGAAGGCGAAATCATTGGTCTGGTGTATTGAGTTGTTTGTTAAGCCACAGAATCGTTTCAAGTATTGAAGGACCATCATGGATGATGTTTCTACCCTTTTGGATGTCAGAATGAACGATTTTTTCAAACCAATTCCATTTTCGAGAATGAAGGAGCTTAGAAACATCTACAGGAAAATCTGGTTCTTGGAAAAAGATGGCAATCTTTGGTTTGATCATTTCCACAGCTTTTAGATCAACTTTTATGTAGCTTTCACATCTATCTGAAAAAATATTCTTGCCACCTGCGAAATAGACAAGATCGTCTATAAAACTCAGACCTCCAGCTGTTCTGAGATCTCTGCCAAGCCAAAGTTCAACATAGAGTGGTTCGTGGTGAAGGTCGTTTTGCCGTTCTAAATCAAGAAGTCGTCTCTGTTGTTTGTAAACGAGTTCCTTTGCTTGATTCAGTTTACCGACCAATCCACCAAGAGTAATGATGTTCTCCCAGATGCCGTTGATAGATTTTGGCAAAGGTAGAACAAAAATTTCAAAACCCTCTCTTTTAAGGCGTTTGGCAAGTCTTTCTTGAATGCCTGTTGTCAACAGGATAAGATCTGGCTTGAGAGATTTAAGTTTTTCCATATTAACGCTGAGATAATCACCAACTATTGTCGCTTGAAGATCTTTGACATAACGTGAGCAATAACTTGACACGCCAACAACTTCTTCGCCAGCGCCAATTTCAAACAAGGCTTCGGTGAATCCGGAGACCAGACTGACTATTCTCAAACAATATCACCCTTCTCGCACAAAATCAGATATAGATCATCTTCTTTGTCATGCCACCATCGACAACGAAGTACTGCCCAGTGATGAATCCACTTTTTTCTTCGTCTGCTAAGAAAAGTACTAACTGTGCCATATCTTCTATTGTGCCGGCTCTACCAGTCAAATGCTGGGCGTGCTCTTTTTCACTTATCTTCTCGTTTTCGTGGAGAATCCAACCAGGACAAATGGCATTCACTCTGATCTTTGGGCCGAGTGAATTGGCCAAGGCGTGAGTTAACCCCAAGATGCCTGCTTTTGAAGCGCTGTAAGCTTCGTTACCAGGCTCTGACATCAAAGCTCTTGTAGAAGAGATATTAATTATAGCTCCTTTGCCAGGATTTTCAATGATCAACGGAGCACCAAAGCGTGCCATTAGAAAATAACCTGTGAGATTGATCTGAATCACGCGTGACCATTCTTCAACACTCAACTGAAGAAAGTCTTTAAAACCACCAATAGCTGCGTTGTTGACTATCGCGTCGAGTCTGCCAAATTTCGATTTCACCTTTCCATAGAAGTCCTTTACTGTGCATTGGTCAGAAACATCACCTGAATAGAGTAAGAGATCTTCGCTGGCAGGAAATTCATTCAGCTTTTGCTCATCTACATCGATGATACCCACCTGCCAACCGTTGTTCAAAAATTCTAAAGCGATGCCTTTACCTATGTTCTTTGCTCCACCAGTTATAACGGCGACCTTTTTTTGTGCCATTTCGCTCACCCTGAAAGATTTTAGCTCATTCGCGTGTAAAAAGGCACATGGTGATCTGCAATGAATGTTGGGAAATTCGCTGTGCCCATGAAATTCAAATTCGAGCAGATGGGAGTTAAATTGTATGTGAGAAAGCCCGGCACACAGTACCGGGCAAGAGAAAAACTTCAGTTTGTGATAGTTATATCATCAAAGTAGATCGTTGTAGGTGTTTGGAGCCCAAGCTCAAAACTCAACTGTACAATTTCATCTGCGCCTTCAGGGTGAGTATAGAGGTAAGTGAAGATCTGCCAATCACTTGTCAAGTTCACCCTCTGTACAAAGTAGTTTATCCAAGGTTCATGGTTTTGAAGGATCTTCACGTTGATAGATCTTGAAATGTCTGCCTTTACCTTGAAAGAGATAGTGTAAGTCTTCAAAGAGTGCAACCCGATCCACTGGTTGAATTGAATGTGCCAAGTCCCTGTTCCAGCGTTTGCCAATCTGATGTAACCATAGCCGTCCTTTGTTCCATACTCACTCACGCGAGCAGCACCGATGCCGTATTTTCCTGCTTCCCAGATGAATCATTCGTCTGGTTGATTTGTTTGGTCATTGACTATGGGGTCATCAAAACTGCCGTTCTTGATCCTCTCAAAGCTGACTTGAGGTCCAGCATTTCTTTGCATCAGTTCGTACTCGCAATCGTCAGCTTCGTGTTCGATCTTCTCAAGATTGACATCCTCATAGATCCTGATGTAGTCAGTGAGCATTCTTTGTGGGAATTGAGTTGTTTCATCTGGATAGCCGGGCCAGTAACCTCCCACTGCGACGTTGAGGATCAAAAAGAATGGATGATTGAATGCCCAGTTGAGACCGAGTTCTTCGAGCTCATCCTTACTCAACACATGATAGAGTTTTCCATCCACATACCATTCGATTTCATCTTCGTCCCATTCGACCGAAAAGATGTGAAAGTCTTCTGAGAAATCTGCAATGTTTTCTGGCAATTTGTAAGCTATCCCTATGCTGTTGCCACCAGAATAACCTGGTCCGTGTGCTGTTCCGTAGACTGTCCTGGTGTCATGACCGAGCATCTCCATGATGTCAATCTCGCCACATGTGGGCCAACCTACCTTGCCTACGTCGTTGCCGAGCATCCACAACGCTGGCCAGATGCCCTTCCCACTTGGCAGCTTTGCCCTTATCTCTATCTTTCCATACTTGATCTCGAACTTGCCCTCTGTTGTCACCCTCGCTGAAGTATAGTCATACCTACCGAACTGGTCTGAGACTTTTTCTTTCTTAGCTTCTATGACCAAGCAACCGTTCTCGATGAAGGCATTCTTGTAGGTGTAGTACTGAAGCTCGGCATTTCCCCAGCCCGGAATTCCTTTCACATGGCCGTTGCCTATTTCGAAGTTCCAGACGGTTCGATCTATCATAGTGTCGTCAAACTCTTGATGCCAAATGAGCTTCCAATCTTCCACTTTGTCCTCATCCTCCTCGGTATAGATCTCTTTTTCACCAATGGCACCTTGGATAGTGCCAAGATCTTCCATAACGACATCATCTATGTACACCACTCCGCCGCTCCTACCAAGTTGAAACTCAAAACGTGCATTTTGGTCTGTCTCTTGTCTCATGACGAATTCAAGTTCGTAAGTCTGCCATTCTGTGGTGAGATCAAAGATCATTCCACCGGATTCATCAGTGCCAGGGTTATACGCTTGCCAACCTCTGGAGGCGATACCACCGATCTTCACACCGATCTTTCTTGAGATCGAAGCCTTGGCTCTGAAACTGACTTTATATTTGTGGAACTTTTCGACCACAATGGGAGATTGTATGATCTGAATCGACCAAGTGTGGGCGCCAGAGTTTGTGATCTGCACTATGAGCATGCCATCTCTTACAGATGCTTTGCCCTCTCCTCCTGAGTTCAGGAAAAAAATCCAGTTGTTCTGTGTATCAACAAAACCGTCTGCTGCCGGTGGTTCGATGTTTATGCCTGCAGTCAAGATATTTCGATCGAAGGTATTGTTTCTCAATATGTTTTGAGCCAGAAGAAAAAGAGGTAGCAGTAAAAAGACTATAACGACTTTTTGCACCACCCCCACCCCCTTGTGAAACAAGCATATTTTCTTCCCAAAAACAGAAAACCCTTTTAAGCTTAGATTCTTTCCGTAGAAACGTAAGTTCATCTCTTGGGTTCTACGTACTATCTCCCATATCGTTCCTTTCACTGCGTTGTTGTTAAACAAGTACGCCTCTTTGCAAACGCTCCTGTCAAAACGCTTTGCGAGTACAAATCTTTTCAGCTTTCAGCAAAGGGAGGTATTCAATTCTTTCTTTTGCCTGTTAAACTTTCTGAATGCGTAGGGCTATATAAGACTTGCCGGGTAATCTTATTCTGCACTTACCACTGAAGATGCCCAATTGAGTAATCCTCATCTCCCAAGCATCGATTAATTCAATCCTGAATTTGTTGTTATCTGGAAGATTTAATTCTCTCACAGAAGGTTGGTTTATATCGAAGTAGATCAAATAGAATTCACCTTCTTTAGCAATACAGTGTACATCCCAATCGAAATTGATCGGTTCAAGAAACTGCGGGGCTCCTTCCAGAATCCTGCGCAGGAAGGCAATTCTTTCTTTACTCGCACCTTTTAGTCTGCCTCCTTTCGACCACCAAAGAATTTCATCTTCCGAGCGATATGTTTCACCATGTGTGACATAACCGCCTGAAGTTACACCTTCCCAGATGCGATTTACCATTTCCTGTGGAGGTAGATTTCCCCACGCGTACTCTATATCTCCTTCGTATCCACATTCATCAACTATGATTGGTTTCTTATACGTTTCGCGCCACTTTGGCACCAGATTCACACCTATATCGACACCGGCTTCTCCACCCCAAGATCGGAGACTCCCTTGCCACTGAATACTGGCATGAGTAACCCAGGGTTTGGAATGATCGTAAAACTTGAAACATTGGTGAATCGAACGCAGATGATTGTAGGGATCACAGATCTGAACAAATTGAAAGTAGTCATCCCAGTCCTTTTCGGGTTTTATGAAATCGTATTCATTCGCCATCGACCACCACACATTTCTGAACGCCGATATCCTGGATATCAGGTACCTCAGGTAGATCTTGTCCACACTCTGTGGCATTTTCGAAAATCCCCATTTGTCATATGGATGAAATAAAATCACATCTGCCTCTATTCCTAAATCACACAATTTCTCTATCAGTCCTTCAAAATACTTGAAAAATTGCAAGTTAAAGACTACTTCGTATTTTCCGTGCTCTGCCTGCCATGTGAGTGGCAGCATCGCTGGTTCTTCTGTGTTATAGAAAAAGTATTTTGGAAAAACGCACATTCTGACTTTATTGAAAGGAGAATCTTTGAGAGAATCAATGGTTTGTTCAACGAGCTCTCTCTTTTGGTAAACCCAAGCGTACAGTGTCGTCCCGAACGGGTAGTAGGGAGTGCCATCCTCGTACCGGAAATGATACCCACTTGTACGAACAGGTCCATGAACTCTTTCGGGAGGTTCAACACAGATGAATTCGCCTTTCTTACCGTCGATGTCTTCGATGTTACTCTTAACTGTGTACTTCCACAAGCCCATTTTGTTCGGCATAAATCTTATCTTGTAGATATCCTCGCCATCGTAAAATCCTTCCACTACTAAATGATCTCCACTTTCATGTGTAAACGATGCTTCAATTTTTACGCTTGTGAAAGGATTTTGGGATGATCTCGCTCTTAGTACTATCTCGAATATTCCCCATTTTTCAACCTTTGCGTTTGCACTTGTTATCATTTGCAAGCCCTCCACTCTGTGGATTTAATTTTGTCTCCTTTTTTGATCGAATAGCCATTCGATAACCTGGGAATTTTCATATGCAGCTATCCAAGACCAATGTGGATCGAAACCACGTGAAGTCAAGTAACCTTTCTCAAATTCTGTGTATCTTACGTTGCCACCTATTCTCGATAAAGCTTTAACAAGATACCGAGAATGATCAACAGGGACAATGCCATCGTCCTCTGCATGAAAAGCCCAAATAGGTATATGTTTTATTTGGGAAACCTTGTTCACGTCTCCACCGCCACATATAGGAATTGCTGCTGCAAAAAGTTCAGGAAAATTCATCGTTGCAGCCCAAGTACCATATCCTCCCATAGAGAGTCCAGTGATGTACACACGATTTTCATCGATGTTGTATTCATTCAAGAGCTTCTCAATGATCTTTATGACTGTCAACAGAGGTTTGCCTGGATTGAATGGATTTTGAGGGTCTGTGAAGAGTGTAGACCAACTGTCGTTGGGTGGACACTGTGGTGCGAGGACAAAACATGGATGAACTGCTTGGTGTTTTGGGTGCGCCCACACTGTGGCACCTTGATTTTCTGCGAGCTGGATGTGATTGTCAGTTCCACGAGCACCTGCACCGTGCAGAAAGACGACTAAGGGATATTTTGCATTCTGTTCAGCATCTTTCGGGATGAAAAGTCTGTAGGGTATCTCAAAAGCCTCTGAGCCTTTGAAGACAAAAGAGCTAAACTCATCTATGATTTGGCGTTTCACATGCGTTTGCTTGCAGACAAACGGCATAAGCTCATGCCCACTCGCATCCTCGATAGGAACAACTTGTGCTATTAGATAGTCGATTGCTACTGGTCTGTTGAGGAATGCGTTGGCATCGAATTGAAAGGTTTTTGAAAATTGATCATGTGGATCGAGTTCCAAGATCACAAACTTTCCTTTGTTTCTGAACATATTGAAGGTCGTCTCATCAGAGTTGTTGGCAAAAACTTTTGTGATGGTGCGCTGAACGTACCGATTCAACACCTTTGTTCTGACGGAAAAGTACTCCGGTGTCAATCTTGAACCATCGACTTCTGTTGGATACTCAATCACTACGGCACAAACAGTTTCTCCTAATACAGAGACATTAGTGACTAATGATATTTCTCTTTCTTCTCGCACGTTCTTGTTACCTCCTGTTCCATTGTTTTCATCTGCTTGCTGTGTGGTGTCATCAGCTCCTTCTACAGCTCATCATCTCTCATGGAACAAACCTTCTTTCCTTCTGCAAGTTGAACGTTCCCGTGAGCCTTATATCTCTCGAGGAAGCACCAACTCTCACTTCATACTCTCCTGTTTCTGAAACCCACCCTGTACCGTCGAAACTGGCAAGGTCTCTCAATGGTATTTCGATGAAAATATCTTCAGACTCTTGAGCGTTCAACAACTTTGTTTTGTGGAACGCCTTGAGTTCTTGGAAAGGCTTACCTATCTTTCCCTTCGGTGCTTTGATGTAGATCTGCGATACTTCTTTACCAGGCATTTCACCGACATTCTTGATGGTGTATGAGATTTTCAGTTTCTCACCGTCGAGAGAGACTTTAAGATTGCCGTAGTCGAACTTCGTGTAAGAAAGACCGTATCCAAACTCGTAGGCTGGTTCGACACCAAAGGTGTCATAGTAGCGATAGCCGACGTAGATATCTTCTTCGTAGACCACCTTGTCTGGATCGTCCTTTGGTTCTCCCGGAAAGGTCCAAGATGGTACATCTGAATAGTCTTTTGGAAAGGTCGTAGGCAACTTTCCAGATGGATTCACTGCGCCTGTCAAGATGTCTGCCACAATCCTGCCAGTTTCTTGACCTGCTTGCCAAACAAGAAGAATACTATCGACATGATCGCGCCAGCTCATCACTTCGATGGGACTACCGATGTTGAGAAGCACAACTACCTTCTTTCCAACTCTGTGGAACTCTTCTGAAACAATCTGAACAAGCCTCATTTCGTCATCTGACAGATAGAAATCTCCTTTGATTGGTTTTCTGTCATATCCCTCACCTGAGATTCTACTGATCACTATGATGGCAAGATCGTTCTTTTCGGCAAATTTCGAGATGTCTTTCTCACACAGGAAATCTTCCGGGAGTTTCGGCATATCAATAGCTCCGATGAAACCTTCTCTTGGTTTATATTGTTCAGTTTCACGCATCTCTTCTATGTATTTGCCGTATCTTTCCTTTAGTTCTTCATCGATCTTCAACTTCCATTCTCTCAATCCTTCAAGAATAGAGATCGAGTACCTTGGGTGTGTATCTCCACTGCCCGTACCACCCTTTATAGTTTCTATTTGGCCAGTCCCAAAGAGTGCGATCTTTGCATTTTTGTCAATGGGTAAAACGTCTTCATTTTTCAAAAGCACAATGCCTTCAGCACCTGCTTTGTAGGCGATCTTTGCATGATTTTCAAGATCTGGTTTGTTCGAATACTTATAACCCTTGAAAGAAGGAGAATTCACAAGAACTTTCAGTATCTTTTTCACACATTCGTTCAAAGTTTCTTCATCTAATTTGCCATTCTTCAGAGCCGCCATGATTTCTTCTATTTCGTCTTTTCTCATCGGATTGACTTGGTTCACTTTGCCGGGCATTATACAGTCGTTCCCAGATTTTAGCTGTTCAGCAGGATCATCGCCGGCATACCAATCTGTCATGACAAAGCCTTCAAATCCCCATTCTTCTCTCAATATCTTGGTCAAAAGCCATTTATTTTGAGAGCAATATGTCCCGTTCAACTTGTTGTAGGCGCTCATGACACTCCAAGGCTTTGCTTTTTTCACCGCGATCTCAAAACCCTTGAGATATATCTCTCTGAGAGACCTTTCAGAAACGATCGTGTCCACAGACATTCTGTTCGTTTCTTGATTGTTCGCAGCGAAGTGTTTTATGCATGCGCCAACACCCTGTGACTGAACACCTTTGACAAAAGAAGAAGCCATTTCTCCAGAGAGCAGAGGATCTTCAGAGTAATACTCGAAATTTCTACCACACAATGGGTTTCTGTGAATGTTCATCGCAGGTGCAAGGAGTATGTCTACGCCGTATTCTCTGACTTCTTCACCCATTGCTTTGCCAACTTCTTCCAGAAGTTCCTTGTTCCAGGTGGATGCGAGCATGCTTGCCACGGGAAAGGCAGTTGCATGGTAAGTGTTGGGATCATTCTCGCGTGTTGGATTTATTCTCAGCCCCGCAGGACCATCTGCCAACACCGCACTTGGCAACCCAAAACGTGCTATGGGATGTGTCTCACCTGCAACTCCCGCAATCTTAGAAGGTGGATTTGAGAATAAACCCGGAAGTCCAACACCAACGACGAGTTTGACCTTTTCTTCCAGCGTGAGTTTTGAAAGAATTTCATCGATCTTTATCATCCTCATCCCTCCTTTTCTTTCGTTCCCTCAAAACAAGGATAATCAAGACAAACACAGTGAAGATCATCAGACCGAGATTGAGATAAAACTCCAATGGCTTAATTTCTCGCCATAGATAATAAGTGAAAACTAAAACTTCGAGCACCAATGCCCAGACAAAGATCATCAATATCGCGCGCGTGAACATTTCAGAGATCCTCCAATTTTCTGTACAGCTTCGGAATGCTCTCGACAAGCAATTTCGAATATTCGTGTGTTGGTTCAAGAACCACCTTGTCCGGATGACCACGTTCAACGATCTGCCCATCTTTCATCACAAAGATAGTGTCAGAGACGTAGTATGCAAGTCCAAGATCGTGGGTTATGAAGATAATCGAAGTTTGCTGCTCTTCTCTTAGTTCTTCAAGAAGTTGAATGATTCCTCCTCTACAAGAGGCGTCTATCATGGATGTTGGTTCATCTGCTACTATCAGCAATGGCTTTAGAATCCAACATCTCGCTATCATTATCCTCTGTTTCTGACCACCTGATATTTGGTGTGGATACTTGCCGAGGATATCCTTTGGGTCTATCCCAACTTTAACGAGCGAATCTTCGATCAATTCTAATGCTTCTTTCTTGTTTGTGGGCTTTTTTTCCAACAAATTCACAGCCTGCCAAAGGCTTCTCTCAACAGGGTAAAAGGGATTGTAACTTGCAAAGGGATCTTGAAAAACTGCATGAACCTTTCTTCTGAAGCTCCTGATAGATTCTTGGTCTTTCAAGTCCTTCCATATATCCTTTCCTTCAAAGAGAATTCTTCCGGAGGTGGGGGGAAGAAGCCTCAATATCATTTTGGCTGTGGTGGTTTTTCCAGAACCGCTCTCGCCAACTAAAGACACAACTTCTCCTCTCTTAACAGTGAACGAGACGTTTTTCACCGCTTCTATGCGCCTCTTGGAGAAAAATCCTAAGGAAAAGATCTTTGTGAGGTTCTCAACGACGAGGTTGCTCATGCTCTCTCCTCCGAATACAAGAAGCATGCGACTCTTCTGTCTTCTTCTACTTCTTTCAAGGGGGGCTCTTCAACTTTGCATACTTCCATCACGTGTGGACATCTCGGGTGAAATCTACACCCGCTCGGTGGATTTATCAGGTTTGGTGGTGCTCCGGGAATGACAGTAATGCCTCTCTTTCTGATCTCTGGTTCGGGAGTCAAAACGGAGTTGAACAAGCCGCGTGTGTATGGATGAAGAGGTTTTTCTAATATTTCTCCCATCTCGGAAAATTCTATAATCTTTCCTGCGTACATGACGATCATTCTGTCTGCTATCTGGCGAACTGTCGCAATGTCGTGTGTAATGAAAACAATACTCCTAACCACTTTCATCTGTTTCAGTTTCATCAACGTTTTGAGAAACACCTTTTGATTGACAACATCGAGTGCAGAGGTTGGCTCATCTGCGATGAGAAGTTTGGGGTTCAAAATTGTTGCTATGGCTATCACCGCTCTTTGTCTCATTCCACCACTGAGTTCAAATGGGTATCTCTTTATCCAACGAGGATCTAAGCCGACCTCTTCGAACCTTCTGTTGACCTTCTCCAAGAGTTCTCGAGCATCTATTCGTTGTGATTGTGCAAGATGTTCAACGTACTTTGCCATTCTAATAGTTGGCATAAGGGCGTTCATTGCACTTTGTGGAATTATGGTTATCTGTGTTCCCCAGAACTTTCTTTTCACTTCTTCTCTTGACATAGATGAAATCTCTTCGAAGTTCCCGTTGACTTTCAAAAGCAGTTTGCCGTCGACTAAGGTGAGAGGTTTTAATATATTCATAAAAATAAGATTTGAAAGAGTTGTCTTCCCGCAGCCAGATTCACCGACAACTCCAATGACTTCGTCTTCGAGTATTTCGAAAGAGACTCCATCTACTGCCTTGACAGAAACTTTCTCCAGTTTATAGTAAGCCTTCGCATTCTCTACTTTCAAAAGCATTTCCTTCACTATTTACTCCTCCCTCAGGCGCGGATTGAAGACCTCGTCCATCGTTGTACTGATGACCAATAACGATGCCGTTAGGGCAACGATCGCCACACCGGGTGGGACAAACCACCACCAAAGTCCTCTTCTCACAGCTTCCATGAGAACTGCCCATTGCAACATCAATCCCAAAGATATTCCTTGAGTCGGACCAAGTCCTATCAAACTCAAGCCAGCTTCACCCATTATTCCCCCGTTTATGAAAAGTACAAAAGACATGAACGCATAGGTTGCTATGGTTGGCAACAAATCTTCGATTACCAATCTCAAATCAGAATAACCTGCCATGATCGATAGATAAACGTATTCCCTTGACATCACGCTCATCAACTGAGCTCTAATGGCTCTTGCAAACCATGGCCATTGAAAAAGACCTAAAATGACTGCTACGATTTCCATGCTTCTGATTCTCAGATAACTCGCGATCAGTATGGCTATGAGAATAGAAGGTGTCGTCAAAACAATGTTCGTTATAGCCATCAAAGTGTCATCAACTATTCCTCTCTTAACAGCAGACAAACTACCCATCAGAGTACCGATTGCCAGTGAAATGATAGCCGCAAGAAAGCCTATATAGAGAGAAGCACGAATTCCGTACAAAAGTTGTGCCAAGATATCTCGACCATAGGTGTCTGTACCAAGCAAATGACTTTTTGAAGGAGGTTGCTCGTAATCCCAGGTCATCTCGGTGGGATCAACCTTGTAGAGAATTGGTCCCAAAACACCCAGTAGTAAGAATAGCAGAAATATGGAAATACCTATGATGAATTTTCCATTCTTAAGAAGAGGTCTTATCATCGTCGCAAACATCTTCATTCCTCCTGACCGAGTCTTATCCTTGGATCTATCAGGGCATACAAAAAGTCCACAATGAAATTCGCCAAGTAAATCGATGCAATGAGTATGACGAATATACCTTGTATCATTGGGTAATCTAATGTAGTTAGCGCCCTAAAGAGTAGGTAACCAGTCCCAGGGTAATTGAACACGATCTCGGTGATCAAAGCTCCCCCGAGTACTCCACCCAAGCTCAAGGCAAGCCCAGTTATCTGTGGTAGAAGTGAATTTCTGAAGGCATACTTGAAGATTCTTTTGTCCTTCATCCCCAAATATTCTGAGAACAACGCATAATCACTTCCCAGTTCATAGACAACCATGACTCTCATTCCTATGGCCCATCCACCCATTGCTGAAATGACAATGGATGCAAAAGGCATTATGTAATGTTTGAGAGCATCGACAAAAAAGCTCCAACTGGGGTTAGGTATCGTTCCTTGAGAGTATGCGCCTTGAACGGGAAGCCAACCCAGCCGCACACCGAAAAGGAATATGAAGATCATTCCAAGCCAGTAGTAAGGTATCTGTGAAACAATGAGTGAAGTCGTTAAGACGCCTTTGTCTATCCACGTGTTTCTCTTGTACGCTGCAATAGCACCAAGACTGTTTCCAAGTATCCAAGCAACCAATGTGGCTGGCAGAAGAAGGATCAAAGTCCAGGGAATGACCGAAATTACCAAATCTATGACTTTCCTAGGATAAAAGGTTATAGAGGTTCCCAGATCACCTCTTAAGGCTTTCAGAATGAACTCACCGTATTGAACAAACACTGGCTTGTCGATACCAAATTCCTCCATTAAAGCTTTCTCGGCTGCTCTAACGGCTTCTGGGCTCGCTTGGGCAAGGCGGGACAGGTCTGAGAGAATTTGCGCGAGCGGGTTTCCGGGAATAGCTCTTGGGAGTATAAAGACTATGATTGTCGCGACGACGTAAGTTATCAAAAGAAAAACACAACGCTTAGCAAGGTACTTCAAAACAGATCTGAAAGCCATTTATATCTCACCATCCTATTTGTATTGTCAAATACCGGCCCCTTGAGGGGCCGGTGAAAAAATTACTTAGCTGCCTTCTGAAGTGCATCGAAGATTTCAAGCGTAGGTATTAAATATCCGCCTTTGCCCCTTATATCAAACCAACTCGGTACCGGCTGTGGCGCGTTCTTTAATGAGATACCGAAGAGAACCGGCAGTCCTTCCGGGTTTATCAAATCGGGGGTCGCCCAA
>JBBFME010000003.1:0-41098 GCA_037478695.1 Pseudothermotoga sp. | reverse complement strand
AGGTGGAACGGCAGTTGGGGGACTTTTCTCCCCTCAGTTCATAGGCGCTCCGTGGAGCTGGGCAAAGTTCGTCGATATGCTCAATCATATCTGGTTACCGATAATCGTAGTAGGGATCAGCGGACTTGCTGGACTTATGAGAATAATGCGAGGCAACATGCTTGACATAATTGGTTCTCCGTTTGTGACATCGCTTCGTGCAAGAGGGCTTGAAGAGAAAGCTGTCAGAAAGCACATCATAAAAAACGCCTTGAATCCATTAGTTAGTATAGCGGGCATGGAGTTGCCCAATATCTTCAGCGGTACGATCATTGCTTCTATAGTTTTGAACCTTCCAACGATTGGACCATTTTTCTACAACGCACTTTTGAACCACGATCAGTACTTGGTGATGACCTTTCTGATGTTCATAGCTTTGATAACACAAATCGGAAATCTCTTGGCAGACATCGCGCTTGCATTACTCGATCCACGCATAAGAATCAGCTGAGGTGAAAAACGATGAGCACAGCAAAGAGAGTTTTCTCACAGTTCAAAAAACACAAACTTGGTATCTTAGGTTTTTGGATACTCGTTGTTCTATATATCACGGTGATCTTTGCTGATTTTATCGCACCGTACAACTACATCGAAAGTCACAGCAAATTCACATACGCACCAATCACCAAGATACGTCTGATCCACGAAGGTAAACTCCGCTCACCTTTCATCTATGGCTTGAAGAGAACAAGAGATCCCGTTACTTTTGCCGTCAAATACGAAGAAGACAAAACAAAGATCTATCCCGTAAAACTGTTTGTTAGAGGAGAAAAGTACAAATTTTGGGGACTCTTTGAAACTAACTTGCATCTCTTTGGAATAGAAGCAGATACAAACGAAGCAATGATTTTGTTGTTCGGCGCCGACAGATTTGGCAGAGACTTATTTTCGCGCATAATCATTGGTGGCAGGGTCTCACTCACAGTAGGGCTAATAGGTACGTTAATAAGCGTTGTCATAGGTGCAATCATGGGGGCAATCTCTGGTTATTACGGTGGATGGATCGATGTGCTCATACAGAGATTCATAGAATTACTGCGTTCCTTCCCGCGAATACCACTTTGGCTTGCACTTGCTGTGATCTTGCCTCCAAATTGGCCCAGCACGTGGGTCTATTTTGGGATAGTCATTGTACTTTCACTCATAGGTTGGATGGGTGTTGCAAGGGTTGTCAGAGGCATGGTGTTGAGTCTGAGAGAAAAAGAGTTCATCTTGGCGGCTAAGGTAGCTGGTGTTAGCGATTTCAAAATAATCACAAGACACTTGATACCAAACATGATGAGTTATCTAATTGTAGTCAGTACACTCTCTATACCTGGAATGATCTTGGGTGAGAGTGCGATCAGCTTTCTTGGTTTAGGAATAAAGGAACCAATGACCAGTTGGGGACTATTGCTCAAGCAAGCCCAATCTATTTCAACGCTTGCAACAAGTCCATGGCTCTTGATACCAGGTGTTTTCATCATGGTCTCTGTACTCGCTTTCAACTTTGTGGGTGATGCGCTCAGAGATGCGCTTGATCCATACAGGGTGGTTGAAAAGGTATGAAGGTTTTGCAAATTGAAGACTTAAAAGTGCATTTCAGATCACCTGATGGTTTGGTAAAAGCTGTCGATGGTGTTTCCTTTGATCTCAACGAATCAGAGATTCTCGCTCTGGTCGGAGAATCCGGCTGTGGCAAAACCGTTACAGTTTTGACGATCATGGGACTGGTGAAATCCCCACCCGCGATTGTAGAAGGTAAGATTCTCTACAAAAATGAGGAACTGACAAAACTTTCGAAAGAAGAGTACAGAAAGATAAGAGGCAGAAAGATATCGATGATCTTTCAAGAACCGATGTCTTCCTTTGATCCACTGTACACAGTTGGCGAACAGATGATCGAAGTTGTGAAAACTCACCTTCAGTATGATGAAAAGAAAACAAGAGAACTCTGCATCGAGATGTTGAAAAAGGTTCAGATTCCACTTGCAGAAAAAAGATTCGATGAATATCCACATCAGATGAGTGGTGGGATGCTCCAAAGAATAATGATCGCAATGGCTCTGATCACAAATCCAGATATCTTAATTGCCGACGAACCAACAACGGCCCTCGATGTGACCATTCAAGCACAAGTCTTGAATCTGTTCAAAGAGCTTCAACGCGATTACAAAACCTCTGTGATCTTCATCACCCACGATCTCGGTATCGTTGCAGAGATCGCAGACAGAGTGCATGTGATGTACGCTGGAAAGATCGTCGAGCGGGCAGAAGTTGGAAAACTTTTTTCACAGCCAAAACATCCTTATACAAAAGGATTACTCGAATCACGTGTAAGAAAGGAATACAAAGGAAAAACCTTGCCCTACATTTTGGGCAACGTACCTCGCCCAACAGACTTTCCGAGCGGCTGTAGATTCCACACCAGATGTCCAAAGGCATTGGAAATATGTAAGAGCAAAGAACCAAGAGAGATTGAAGTAGATGGCACAAAAGTTACATGCTGGCTTTACATTGAAGGTGAGCAACAATGAAGATCACTCTGAAGAAAGTGAAAAAGTACTTTCCAATAAGATCTGGTGTATTCTTGCAAATCAGTGGTTGGGTGAGAGCGCTTGAAGAGATAGATCTTGAGATAAAGGAAAACGAGACCATAGGTGTTGTTGGCGAATCTGGCTGTGGAAAAACGACTTTAGGTAGAATCATCGCAAAAATACTTCAGCCTACGTCTGGAAAGATAGAATTCAACCAAACAGATATTTCAAAAACACTGCCCAAAGAAATCGAAAAAGAGTTCAGAAAAAGTGTGCAGATGATCTTTCAAGATCCGTTTAACTCACTCGATCCGAGAATGACGATCATCGATATCATCAGTGAACCTATTCAAGCACATGGCATGTTCTCTTCGAAAAAAGAACAACAGCAGTATGTCTACGAACTGCTCGAAAAGGTTGGTTTACACAAAGACTATTCGATGCGTTATCCACACGAATTTTCAGGAGGTCAAAGACAGAGAATTGCTATTGCAAGAGCCATATCACTCAAACCCAAATTAATAATCTGCGATGAACCAACTTCAGCACTCGATGTCTCTGTTCAAAGCCAAGTCATAAACCTGTTGCAGCAACTGAGAGAAGAGTACAAGATGTCTTATTTGTTCATCTCTCACAATCTCGATGTCGTCTACCACATGAGTGATAGACTGATCGTCATGTATCTGGGTAATGTTGTAGAGTCGGGTAATTCACTCGAGATCTTCAAAAACCCTCTTCATCCTTACACTAAGGCTTTGATGACTTCTACACCCAGTTGGGATCCAGCGACGAAGAATTTTTCAAGAATCAAAGTTTACGGAGAACCACCAAGTCCAGTCAATCCGCCAGAAGGTTGTCCATTTTCCACAAGATGTCCTGTTAAAATTGAAAGGTGTGAAGTTGAAAAACCAATACTGACGGGCGATGAAAATCACAAAGTTGCCTGTTTTCTAAGTGAGGTGTGAAGAATGAAAGATACCCAGAAGATCTTTCAAAATGTCGATCGAATCATCGAAGATGGCATCAACAACATTTACCCCGGCGCCGTTCTTTTGGTCGGCAATGCACACGAAGTAATTTACCAAAAAGCTTATGGAACACTTGATCTTGAGAGAAAAACTCAATTAGACAGTATTTACGATCTTGCGAGCCTTACAAAAGTCATCGCAACGACGACGGCAGTCATGAAATTGTTCAGTGAAGGATACTTGCATCTACACGACACAGTTGGAAGGTTTTTGGATCTACCTAAACCAAAGAGTGATATAACGATTCTGCAGCTCCTCACACACACTTCCGGCATGCAACCTTATTCGGAGTATTGGAAATTCCTTAAAGGCAGAGAATTGCTTGAAGAAATACTCAAGATCCAACCTGTGGGCGAACCAGGGAAAAAGATCGTCTATTCATGCTTGAATTTCATAACCCTTATGGCGATAGTTGAAAAAATCACAGCCATGCCGTTCGACAAATTCGTCTATTCCATCTTTGAACCACTCGGCATGAAGGACACTAAATTCTCGCCAGGCCCAAGCGAGAGAATCGCTCCAACATCAATTCGTGATGGCAAGAGATTGATCGGTTTGCCAGACGATGAACTCGCCTATTACTTAGGTGGAGTCAGTGGCAATGCAGGATTATTCTCCAACGTTATAGATCTTCACAAATTCATGAAATCATTGCTCGGCGGAGAGATCGTTCCGCTGAACGTAGTCAAACTGTTCACGCAAAAGATCGTTGAAGCCGACGGCAAAAGACATCTTGGATGGATGTGCCCTGCGAGTGGCACAAGCAGTGGAGATATGCTCTCTGAAAAAGGATTTGGCCACAGTGGCTTCACAGGAACAACAATCTGGTGTAGGGAAGATGGCTTGCACGTGATTCTTCTGACCAACAAAGGATTCATCAAAAGGCACGAGGAAGAGATCATGAGAGTGAGGACGCTGGTGCACAACGTCGTCTTTGGAGGGATAGAATGCTCTGGAGCAATTTTGTAGAACTACTGAACAAAAAAGAACGAAGATTGATAGGCTTGATGTCCGGTACAAGTGCTGACGGTTTGGATATGGCGTTGATCTCAATATCTGGTTCGGCTCGACAGACAACCTTCAGATTGCTCGATTTCAGGAGCTTTGACTACCCAGAAGAATTCAAAGAACGAATCATCAAAACTTATAATCCGGCAACATCTACGGTTAAAGATGTGACATTGATGAACTTCGAAATAGCGCGCATGCACGCCAACATGTTGAAAAAGGCGAATTACACAGCCGATGCAATAGGCTATCACGGACAAACAGTCTATCACATGCCTCAGGATGGAGCCACACTTCAGATAGGCGAAGCGGATCTATTGGCCGTAGAATTGAATATGCCTGTCATTCATTCATTTAGAACAAAAGATGTTGCGTTGGGCGGTGAAGGTGCACCGATCACCGCCTATTTCGATTGGGTTTTTTTCAGAAAACCCCACACCGTTGTGCTAAACATAGGAGGAATAGCAAATGTCACATACATAGATGACACCGTCCTGGCTTTTGACACAGGACCCGGTAATTGCTTGATAGATCTCTACGTAAAAGAAAACTTCAACTTAGAGTACGATAAAGATGGTAAGCTCGCAAGCCAAGGAACAGTTGATAAAGATCTGTTGAAAGAACTCCTCAAGCGAGACGAAGCTTACATGAACAAGAAGCCTCCAAAAACAACGGGCAGAGAATGGTACAACGATCAATTTTTGGAAGGTCTACCAAAGAGAAATCTGAACGTCCTCAGAACATTGACTTATTTCACAGCTTTTTGTGTGCATGAAAACATGAGAAGATACCTGCCAAAGGTGGAAATGATCTATGTCTTTGGTGGAGGTGCATTCAACAGAACTTTGCTCGAAGACATCAGATCTTTCGGCTACAGAGTTTTGATACCAGAAAAAACCTTTGCAAAGGCAAGAGAGGCAATATCAATGGCGCTACTTGCCAATGAATTTCTCAACGGTGCTGTTTCAAACATACCGTCTGTCACAGGAGCTAAAAGATATGCTGTCTTGGGAAAACTTTCGTTACCTTGGTGAATCTGGTTGGAGTTGCAAACCTGTGTACTGATGATCAATCTTATGAAAAAAATTGACTCTTATCCTTGTTTCAGGGAATTCATGAACATAAGCATTTATGTAGGATTCGTGGTATACTAATAACGAAGGACTGCATGAGAAAAGTAATGTTCTGAAAACCGCACTGCATAAAGAATTGAGTAACTTCACCAAAGAATCAGTGTTGAAAAGGGCTCCCTAACAAATTGCAATTGTGCGTCGCAGCAGCGCTCTTTGACAAGTTTAATACCTATCTCTTTCTCGGTGTCCCATTGTTTCGACCGTTTTTGTATTTAACCAATACACAAATTTGGCACTTTTTACAGAACATGAAAAAAGTGACCTTCAAAAAATTAAGATTGACCCTACAGGTCCTGATTGAGCTTTACAAAAGGAATAAATGTCAAAAACGACCCCGATGTTAGCTGCAGAATAATTTAGTTAGCCATAGGTTAGGTATTTTGGGCACATATAAATCAGTGCCCATAATATTTATAGAACCATAGGGTCCGAAAGAAGGTCCTCTCTATGAGAGATGGCAACATCCCACCCATGAATGAATCGAATAAACATTGAGATCTTCGTCCGAAAGAAGGTCCTCTCTATGAGAGATGGCAACCTGCTTTTTATTTTTTTTATTTTATATTTCCTTTATCAAGTCCGAAAGAAGGTCCTCTCTATGAGAGATGGCAACTTTTATACTCTTATATTTTCTTTATCAATTTCAGCAGTTGTCCGAAAGAAGGTCCTCTCTATGAGAGATGGCAACGACTATTTGCCTTTTTATCTCTTCCTTTTCTTTTTCTTTGTCCGAAAGAAGGTCCTCTCTATGAGAGATGGCAACATGTTTTTCGTCCTAAATTTTTTTAGCTCGGAAGGGCTGGGTCCGAAAGAAGGTCCTCTCTATGAGAGATGGCAACATTCAAATAACTGCTATTCCTGATTGCAACTCCTACGTCCGAAAGAAGGTCCTCTCTATGAGAGATGGCAACCGGAATACCTTGAAATTCTATAGCCGAAAATATAACTTCATGTCCGAAAGAAGGTCCTCTCTATGAGAGATGGCAACTTTTGATCAAAACATCCAACTCATTTACTACTCTTCTTGTCCGAAAGAAGGTCCTCTCTATGAGAGATGGCAACATGTATACTTTTCCTGATCTCCTGGCCCTTAGCTTGTTTTGTCCGAAAGAAGGTCCTCTCTATGAGAGATGTGAGAATTTGCGGTCTTCGTCAACAAAAAATGCCCGGCAATCGCCGGGCATTTGTGTTTATAAGTGTCTCTCTTGTGCTGAAGAAACAATTGATAAAACCACTGAAACTCACGGCTGAAAGAAGCTGTTTTTTGACTTTTCGTTCTGATGCTGCACTCAGTGGCTATTTCATTGCATTCGAAACCTTTCACCAAACTCTTTTCTGAAACGAGATTGAACGTGACTACCATTACCTTGCCTTTATAGCAAACAATCTTTCTTGCTTGTTTTAGTTTCTGCAATAGCAATTCACGCGCTCTTTTATTGATTTGCAAGCCACCAGACTTTTCATCGTATTCCTCAAAAGAAATCTGCTTGTGTTCTTCACAAAACAAAAGATGAAGAAATCAAATGTATAATTCATTTTGTGACGGATGCAATTTCTTTATTGTAAGTTGATGTGTGCGATCTTTGTCGCGCAAAAGATGGCAAAACCAATTGCATGAAAAACAGTTCTATTTTGTACTTAAATGCTGTTCTGGCAGGAATTCGTGCCTATGAACTGAGTGCATCAACTTCTGCATCTGATTGTTGAATATCGAATGAAGAAAAGAGGTGAAATTTCAATAAAAAGTGAGAATAGCCATTCTGAATCATTATGCGAGTATTCCAGAGTTTGGTAGCAGTGAGACTCGTCATTTTGAGTTTGCAAAAAGATTCGTCAAAGATGGTCATTCTGTAGACATCTATGTTGGTGATTATTCACATCTTAACAGCGAAAGATGGAGTAAGAGATTCAACCACACCTTTGAAAAAGACGGAGTGAGATTCATAGCTGTAAGAACCCGCACATATCGTGGTAATGGCCTTGATAGATTTCTTGCAAGCTATGATTATTTCAGAAACGGTAAGAAGCTAATTGCAAAAGAGAATTACGATGTCGTAGTTGCTTCTTCTCCGCATCCATTCGCTTGGTCTCTTGGATGGTGGTACGTAAAGAAGAGAGATTCTGCAAAGTTTTTCATAGAGATACGCGATGTTTGGCCAGATGATTTGGTCAGCCTCGGGAGTATGAAGTACTCTCATCCAGTTGCAAAGATCTTTGATTTCATGTGCAAATCATATTATCCAAAAGCAACTGGAATAATAACTTTAATGCCAGATCTGTCAGATCATTTTGAACGTATTGGTAAAAAGCCAAAGCGAGTTGTTTATATACCAAATGGCACTGATACTGAAAGTTTTCTAAATCCAGTAGCGTGCACAAAAGTTGATGAGATCTTTAGTACATTGCCGAACAAAAAAATCGTGGTTTACGCAGGTTCAATCGTGTCTCACAATGGCATTAAAGAGTTTTTGGAATTGCTCAACGAGGTAGATGAATCACTCCGAAATAGTTTTGTCTTTCTTTTCATTGGGCCTTCTCAGAGAGATTATCTGAGTCAAATGAAAACATTGGCACCTAAGAACGTCTTTTTCTTTGAGCCGATACCAAAGTCTTGTGTACCTTATCTGTTCAAAAAAGCCGATCTTTTGTTGTTCACCTTGAGTGAAACAGGTATGAAAGATCCTGCGGTGAGTTCTTACAAAGTACTCGACTACATGGCAAGTACAAAACCCGTTTTGAGTGTAGACATAGAAGGTCTTGCCTTCAAACAAACAGGAGGTGCTATCTTTTACAAGAATGGTTGTGCAGAAACCCTTCAATCTGCATTAGAGAAAATTCTAAATACGGAACTCACCACCTTGGGTGAAAAGAACAGAGAGTTTGTTTTGGAGAGATCTTGGGACAGGCTCTATGAAGGACTCAAATCTTTTCTCATGCATGATTGAAAATCTGTAGGCTATTAAAAGTCGTATAAAGTTTTCGGCAGAGAAAATGGCACGGTTGGAGTTGCCAAAACGAGGAAAGATATCTTTGAAAGAGAGTCTACACGATTCACAAAGGTCTTGGGCATGTGACTGATGATGAAAAAGGCACGACTTTGTCTTGGGTGGTTCACAAATTCGAGTGTTGTTGTATAATACAAATTTGGAGGCGTGTCCGAATTGGCTAAGGAGCCGGTCTTGAAAATCGGTGGTGGTGAAGCCACCTTGTGGGTTCGAGTCCCACCGCCTCCGCCACTTTCATCCTACCACGGGAGGTTTTAGAATGCCACTTGTCAGCTCTAAGGAAATGTTCAAGAAAGCTTATGGCAAATACGCCATTGGTGCGTTCAATGTGAACAACATGGAGATTTTGCAAGGTGTGATCGAGGCAGCAAAGGAAGAAAAGGCACCTTTGATTCTTCAGATATCTGCAGGTGCTCGCAAATATGCCAAACAAGTTTATCTGATGAAACTCATCGAAGCAGCCACACAAGATGCACCAGAGATTCCCATCTGTGTACACTTAGATCACGGTGATTCTTTTGAGCTCTGCAAAGCAGTCATCGATGGGGGATTTACTTCCGTCATGATCGATGGTTCTCATCTGCCTTTCGAAGAAAATGTGAAACTCACAAAACAAGTTGTAGACTATGCACACCCAAGGGGAGTTGTCGTGGAAGGAGAGCTTGGAAGGCTGGTTGGCGTAGAAGAACATGTTGTTGTGAGTGAGAAAGAGGCAAGTTATACAGATCCAGATAAAGCTGTGGAATTTGTCGAAAGAACCGGCGTAGATTCTTTGGCGATTGCCATTGGTACAAGCCATGGTGCTTACAAGTTCAAAGGTGAACCTAAGCTCGATTTTGACAGACTATCGGAGATAGCCAAGAGACTGCCAGGTTTCCCACTTGTTCTGCATGGTGCGTCGAGTGTCTTGCAAGACTTTGTAGAAAAGGCGAACAAGTACGGCGGAAAACTTTCAGGTGCACAAGGTGTTCCAGAAGAAATGATTCGCAAGGCAACGACTATGGGAATATGCAAAGTGAACATCGATACCGATCTAAGACTTGCAATGACTGCGACGATAAGAGAGATATTCGCCCTTCATCCAGAAGAGTTTGACCCACGAAAGTACCTTGGACCTGCAAGAGAAGCGATTAAAGAGTTAGTAAAGCACAAAATGAGAGCAGTACTCGGTTGCAGTGGCCAGGCTTAGTCAAGCCTGGCTGCATCGCTCCACAGTCCTTCCAGATCGTAGAATTCCCTGCCGCGTGCGGTAAAGATGTGCACTACGATCTCGCCTGCATCGACCAAGAGCCAGTCATAACCAACGCCTTTGTCAAAATAGACCAAAGGGTGTGAATTTTGCATGAAAAACTCGACTATTGCGTCTCTGAGTGTACCCATGTGAGTTTGTGAGTTAGCCGTTGCTATAACGAAATACTCTGTTGGCAACGGCGTCTTTGTCATGTCAAGTACAACAGGTTCTATTGCTTCTTTTTCGTTCATCAGTTCCAACAATTTTCTGAGTAACTCCACAGCATCACTCCACAGTCACGCTTTTTGCAAGATTTCTGGGCTTATCGGGATCTAAGCCCAAGCTGTCTGCAACATAGTAGGCAAATAGCTGAATAACTGGTGTCATCAAAATTGGATAGAGCTCTTCAGCTGTTGTGTTGACAGAAATGACATCTTCTGCAACCTCTTCGATCTCGTGATTTGCGTCGTTTGTGATAGCCACAATCTTCGCATTTCTCGATTTACATTCTATGATATTGCTTTTCATCTTCATCACCAGTGAATCGCCTGGCGCAATTGCAAAGACGGGGAATTCTGGCCCAAGCATCGCAATTGGACCATGTTTCAGTTCACCAGCAGGGTATGCAGTTGCATGAATATAACTGATCTCTTTCAGCTTCAAAGCACCTTCTAATGCCGTAGGATAACCATAGCCTCTACCGATGTACATGAAATGTTTGTAATTCTTGTACTTCTGCGCAATAGATTCAATCACTTCTGATCTTTTCAAAACATTTTCGAAAACCTCTGGCAATCTCAGAATCTTGTCGAGCAGCTCACTGCTCTTCTCATTCCAATTTCCTCTCAGTTCTATGATCTTCAAGCCCAACAGATATAGCAAAACCAACTGAGAAAGGTAAGACTTTGTCGCAGCTACACTTATCTCTGGCCCTGCATTCAGATACAACACACAGTCTGATTCACGAGTGATCGTAGAGCCAACGACATTGGTCAAAGATAAAATCTTCGCACCATACTTCGATGCTAACCTGATAGACTCAAGGGTATCAGCAGTTTCACCAGACTGTGAAACAGCAATTAAGATTTCTCCTGGCTTTATGTGTGGCTTTCTATAACGGAACTCAGAGGAGACATCCACATCAACGGTTAAATCAGAGTTGTTCTCGACAAAATACTTGAAAACAAGCGCTGCGTGATAACTTGTACCACACGCAACAACTTTGAGTGTCTGTGAGTTTTTCAAAACATTTTCAAGCTGTGAGATATCTTCCAAAATGACTTTACCTGAGCTGACTCTCCCAGAAAGGACTGAGACTATACACTGTGGTTCTTCGTTTATCTCTTTGAGCATGAAATATTTATAGCCAGATTTCTGGGCACTCTCGTACGACCAATTTATCGTTTTGTACGATTTTGTTCGTTCAAGACCATCTATACCAAAAACTTTCACTTCGTTTCTTTTCAACAATGCTACTTCTCCATCGTCAAGAAAGATCACATCCTTAGTGTATTTGAGCAAAGGAGTGAGATCCGAGGCAAGAACAGTGCAGCAATCACCTTTTCCAACCACTAAAGGACTTCCCTTTCTTGCAGCGACGATGACACCTGGATGATCTGCATGTACCACGGCTATTGCATAACTACCTTCAAGTCTCAACAGCGTTTTTCTTACAGCTTCGAGTAAATCTCCATTGTAGTATTCTTCAATCAAGTGGGGGATGACTTCAGTGTCTGTGTCTGAGATAAAGTTGTGACCGATCTCTTTGAGTCTTGCTTTAAGTTGCCGAAAATTCTCGATAATACCGTTGTGAACCACAGAGATCTTTGAAGAACAATCCAAGTGAGGATGTGCGTTTATATCATTTGGTTCTCCATGAGTAGCCCAGCGAGTATGAGCTATACCTGTGCTGGTTGACTCACTTAACGATGCTGCCAAACTCTCTTTCAGTACCCCTACTTTCCCCTTGTTCTTATAGACTCTAACTGAGCTATCTTTCAGAAAGGCAACCCCAGCAGAATCATAACCACGGTACTCGAGTTTTTCAAGTGCTTCGATGAGTTCAAGCACTTGAAATTCATCAGCCACCAGCCCCACGATTCCGCACACGCGATATCTCACCCCTGATAGACTCTACAAGTTTCATTTGAACTCCGCGTTGTGCCACCTGCAAAGCGTTTCTTACAGCAAATCTGTCTGAAGAACCATGTGCTTTCACAACAACTCCATTCACACCTAAGATAAAGCCCCCACCATAAGTTCTTGGATCAAGCGTCTTTTTCAAAGAAGAAAAAACCTTTTTCATCAGAAGCGCACCAATTTTCTGAAGAAAGCCAGCATCTTCAACTTGAGATTTCAAAGTCTGCAGTATCATTTTTGCAGTGCCTTCCATAGTTTTCATCGCAACATTTCCAGAAAAACCATCTGCAATCACGACATCTGCTTTGCCAAGATTTATATCATGACCTTCTATGTTTCCAATGAAGTACTGTGGAAAATTCTCTTTCAGAAGTTGGTAGGCTTCTTTTGTTGTTTCATCACCTTTTGACTCTTCTTCACCAACGTTCAGCAAACCAACCTTTGGATTGTCTCGTCCAAGTACGCGAACGAAAGACAATCCCATTGCAGCGAAGTCCAAAAGATGTTCTGCACGCACGTGAACATTGGCACCTGCGTCTATCAGAATGGTGAAACCATTTGTTGAAGGTACAGGAACAGCAAGAGCAGGTCTTTCAACTGAGTCAATTCTGCCAAGAACAAAGGTGGCGCCAGCCAACAAAGCACCGGTGTTACCAGCACTCACAAAGGCATCAACGATGCCATCTTTCAAAAGCTTCAGGCCCACATACATTGATGAACTTTTTCTGCGCAAAACTTCGGTGGGCTTCACATCCATCGGTAGATAATCATTGACTTCAATTTTTTCGTAGCCTTCTATTTTATCAAGGGCATCTTTGGTACCTACAAGATAGAGTTTGCAATCATTCGGGGAAGATAATTTGGCACCCTCCAAGATCTCGGTGGGTGCCTTATCTCCTCCCATCAAATCAAGGGCGACACTTATCATTGCCTCACTCTGCTACTTCCAAGACTTGCCTGCCGTTGTAGTATCCACAGTGCAGGCACACTCTGTGTGGCAACTTTGGCTGACCACAGTTGGGACACTTGCTCACCGGAACAGATATCGCTCTGTAAATCTTTGCACGTTTTGCGTGCGTTCTCGACCTCGTGCGTTTGTACTTTGGTACTGCCATCTATTAACCCTCCTTGCCTGCATCTTCTTTTAGTGAAAGCAACTTGCCAAACCGTGGATCTGAGATCTTTTCCATGCAAGAATGATCAGGGTTTTCGTTTAAATCAATCCCACAGTATGGACAGAGACCTTTACAGTCGGGCTTACAGAGAACCTTCATCGGAACGTCCACAACGATTGCTTCGAGTATTCTCTCAGAAAGATCTATTCTGTCCGATGAGTAGTATACCACGTTTCTCAGAGACTGTAACTCCTCTTCTTTTTCTGTTGGAGCATCGCTTACAGATTTGTAAAGAGCCTCTATTGTGCCGTTGATCGGTAGTCTGACTGGCTTCAAACATCTGTCGCAAGGATGTTCTAAAATAGTTCTAACATAACCTCCTACCGCTATTCCGTCCTTTGTGACAACCGCTACGATCTTCACCTTTATGGGCTCAAGAACCTTGCACCTTGCACCCGGCAGATCGACCACTTCTGCATCGTATGTGCCTTGTAAGAATACCCTTCGTTCTTTGGTAACTTTTTCAACTTCAATAGTCCAATTCAAGAGATCACCTCATGTTCCTTATATATAATAGTCTACGTAAGGAGGTGGATTTTTGCAGAAACTCCTCATAGTTCTTTTTGTAAGCATTGCGTGCTTTATTGTTGCCGATCCGCTTTTCTTTTTCATAGATCCAAAAACTCACGTTTCCATAGAATTGTACAACAACCTGTTCAAGTTGTCCATTCTTCAACCATTTGTTTACAGTTCTGTACAAATAGATTCCTTGTTGTCTCCCGATAAGAGAGAAACGATGAAGGGCTTGATGAGTGTCGAGTCAAACTTTTTTCTGCACGCCTTTTCCAAAACGGGTGCGATGGGTTTAACACAACTTATGCCTTCTACAGCGAGGGAGTTGGGTGTCTTGAATCCTTTCAACCTTTTCTGGTCAATAGATGGCGCACAAAGATATTTGGCAAGACTCGAAAACAGATTTGGCAATCTTGAATACGCATTAGCTGCTTATTATGAAGGACCTTCAAAGGTTGCCTCTCGTGGCCCAAGTCTTGAAGGATTGAGATATGCGAATAAAGTCTTATTTGAGTCAAAACGATTGAAAGATCAAAATGTTTGCATAAAAGATGTGCTCTACATAAAGCCATACATTGGCGTTGGAGAAACTTTCTCGATAGGAACTGATCTCTCTTTTTCCATGCTTGGAATATTAGATGTTGAAGCCGGCGTAGGTTTCGCCAAAAGCTTTTCACAGTTTGTGTACATGAGGCCAAATATCTCTGATTCTCTGGGATTAATAATCGGAGAGAAAGACCTGAATTTGACAGTAGGAGTCAGCTATAGAAAGTTGCCAGATTTTGGTGTACAATTTCTGTTAAGCTCGAATGACTTCGACCTGTCTGTGATGCTCAAAGTATGGCAGATCTACTTCACCGCAGGCATTTCACCAGAAGGATTGCGTTTTGGAGTGGTAAAATAGTGACGTCCGAGGAGTGGTAAGTTTGGACTTTTTGAAAAAGATCTGGGGTTATATCAAAGGCCTATACGAGAAATACAAAGGTCTACCAACCCCCAGCAAGATACTCTTCGTGGGTATCTTTGTAGCGATAATCACCGTCAGTATTGTGATGATTGCCATCTTTGCTGCCCCAAGGTATGTCCTGCTTGTAAGTGGCTTGACCGACGAACAATCAGGATATCTGATTCAACAACTTCAGACGATGGGTGTGCAGTACAAAGTAGAGCCAGGAAGAATCCTTGTTTCCGATAAGTACAATGTCTACGAGCTGAGGATGAGGCTCGCTTCAATGGGTGTGATTGGTGCAACAACGAAGGGTTTTGAAATACTCGATCAACAGAGTTTCGGTGCCACGAGTTTTGACAGGCAGGTCAGATACCAAGTAGCCTTGCAAGGAGAACTCGAACGAAGCATCATGACGATAAGCAATGTTAAGTCAGCACGCGTCCATCTCACACTTCCAAAGTACACTTATTATGTCCGCGGTGAAATGGCTGAACCAAGGGCATCGGTCTTAGTCGTTTTGCAGCCTGGGCAAGATTTGACGCAAAATCAGATAAAAGGAATCATGGAACTGGTTGCTGGAGCCGTTGAGGGAATGAAACTTGAAAATGTGAAAGTGATCGATCAGATGTCAAGAGTCTTGAGTGACAAAGTGACTGCATCGACTGACATGCTCTTAGCCTCAAATAGAACTGAGCTGAAGATGAATTTGGAGGCTTACTATGGCAAGAAGATCAAGCAAACGCTTGAGGCAGTCTTTGGTCCCAGTAGAGTAGAAGTGATTCCAGACATCAAACTGAACTGGGAGAAGATAGAAAAGCAGTCTACCATATATGAACCAGTCACAAGACAGGGTGGAATCGTCAGAAGTCAGGAACAAGAATCTGAGAAAAGCACAAACCAACCTCCTACAGGCGGAGCAGTTGGCACAGACTCAAATATACCACCAACCTACCCCAGCACCACGGGCCAGGGTACCTCAACCTACGAAAAGACGCATACTATAACCAACTATGAAATCAACACCATTGTTGAAAACGTGGTTCAAAACAAGGAAGGTGAGATTGAAAGTCTGAGTCTGTCGGTGATAATCGACGCTTCTTCGTCGGTATTTCAAAAATTCGATGAAAATGAAAGGGTCAAATGGGCAAGTATCGTTTCCGATTTGGTTGGTAAAGGCATAGGTGCGAATTCGAGTGATCCCAAACTCTCTGTCTCAGTGGCGTTTTTGCCCTTCGACAGATCCTTTGAGCAAGAGTATCAGAAAAGTCTGGTAGAGATAGAAAAGAAGAGACGTTTCACCATGATGGTTTTAGGTTTGAGTTTACTGTTTATACTCGGATTTCTCTTGACATATTTAATGATCGTTCAACTCAGAAGAATCAAAGGCAGGAAGTTGATCGAACAACGAAGACTGAGGATGGAAGAAGAACTGAAGAAGGTACTGGAAGAAGAAAAAGTCAAAGAAGCACCTCTCACACCAGAGCAACAGGCTTTGCTGGAACTGAAAGAAGACCTCGAGAAGATGTACAGAGAATCTCCAGAAGAAGTTGCCAACATAATAAAGCTCTGGTTAGTGGAAAGAGGGATATGAAATGGCTGAAAAGAAGCAGATCACTGGTAGAAGAAAAGCGGCAGTGCTGTTGGTAATGCTTGGACCAGAAAAGGCTGCCAATGTTTTGAAGCATCTCGATGAAGCCGATGTTGAACAACTCACCGTCGAGATCGCCAATGTCGGTAAGATCACAGAAGAAGAGAAAAGGGTGGTGCTCTCAGAATTTCAGGAAATAGCTCGGGCACGCGAGATGATCTCTCAAGGTGGAATAGAGTACGCCAAAGAGGTCTTACAGAAGGCTTTTGGGCCAGAAAAAGCCATGAAGATAATAGAAAGACTGGTCTCCAACCTTCAGGTGAAGCCATTCGATTTTCTCAGACAAACAGATCCTTTACAACTCGTCAACTTCTTGCAGAGCGAACATCCACAAACAGTTGCTCTCATACTCAGTTATCTCGAACCACAACTCGCCGGAAGAATTCTCTCATCACTCCCTGAAGATCTTCAAGTAGAGGTTGTTAAGAGAATCGCATTGTTAGAGAGATCTTCACCAGATGTCATAAGAGAGATTGAAAAAAATCTCGAGAGAAAACTTTCAGGCTTCGTGAGTCAGAGTTTCAGTCAGGTTGGCGGTGTGAACACAGCGGCAGAGATCATGAACAGCATAGATCGATCTTCGGAAAGAAAGATCATGGAAAAACTCGGTTACGATTCACCAGAACTCGCGGAAGAAATCAGAAGAAGAATGTTTGTCTTTGAAGATCTTGTGAAACTCGATGACAGATCGGTGCAGTTGATACTACGCGAGGTAGAAACGAAAGATTTGGCATTGGCACTTAAAGGAGCCTCAGAAGAAGTAAAGGAAAAGATATTCAAAAACATATCGAAGAGAGCTGCTCAACTCTTGCAAGACGAACTTGAATACATGGGCCCAGTGAGAATTAAAGATGTCGAAGAAGCTCAGCAGAAGATCATAAATGTCGTGCGAAGACTTGAAGAGGCTGGCGAAATAATCGTCGCCAAAGGTGGTGGCGAGGAGCTGATCGTGTGATCATCAAAAAGCGACAGCTTTTCATAGACAGCCCTTATATAGCAAACAGAGTAGTGAAGCCTACTGAAGATCCAGCAGAACTTCTGAAAAAAGCTGAGCAGCAGTTGAAAGAAGCCCAAGAACAAGCCAAGAAGATCGTAGAAAGTGCTCAGTTGCAAGCACAAAGTATCGTTGATGAAGCAAAAGAACAAGCCAACAAGATCGTAGAGAGTGCCAAGAAGGAAAGTCTTGCCATACAAAATCAGATAAAAACTTCGACAGAACTGCTTGAAAAGATCGTCAAGAAATTCAACGAAGAACTTCGTTCAAAGACAACTGAAATTTCTAATTCACTCTCAGAAGCAGTTTTTTTGCTTGTCAAGAAAATAACCTACAGAGAAATAGACAAGGTAGATTATCAGAAAAGAATCGAAGAGATTTTGACAAGGATCGTAGGGATGAACAACGTGAAGGTAACTGTGAATCAATCAGATTTTGAGGCATTTCCACAGATGATGGAGAAACTGAAGACTATGGGCATAGAGGTTGTAAAATCGGCGAAACTTCAACGTGGCGATATATTGGTCGATACTGAATTTGGCGTCATCGATGCAACCCAAGGATATCTTCTGAAAGTCATAGATCAACTGTTTGAGGAGGTATTCGGAAGTGAGTGAGCCATTACAAATGTTGAGCCTTCTCAAACAAAAGGTTGAGGAAGAAGACTTTCTAAAGACCAACGGTAAAGTCAGTCGAATAGTGGGATTGACCGTTGAATCGATTGGCCCCGATGCATTTCTTGGAGAGATCTGTAAATTGCACCTGGATGGCAAGCAACCACTTTGTGAAGTTGTTGGATTCAAAGATGGGAAGGTCTTACTCATGCCGCTTGAAGATCTATCTGGTGCAAAGCACGGAACGACTGTCTGTAAAACGGGCAAACGTATGGATGTAGCAGTAAGTGACGAAATGAAAGGCAGAATTCTCGATGGTCTGGGAAGACCAATAGATGGAAAACCTATTTTGGCGAGACAGAGGTATCCTTTGGTGAACACAGCACCGCATCCACTGAAAAGGGCAAGAATAACAGAACCACTTTCTGTTGGTGTTCGTGCAATCGATGGATTCACAACCATAGGTAAAGGACAGCGCATAGGAATCTTTGCTGGAAGCGGTGTTGGCAAGAGTACCCTCCTTGGCATGATAGCGAGGAACACCGTTGCTGATGTGAACGTCATTGCCCTAATAGGTGAGAGGGGTAGAGAGGTTCGAGAATTCATTGAAAAAGATCTTGGAAGCGGCATTAAGAAGTCAGTTGTCGTGGTTTCCACTTCAGATCAACCGGCTCTGATGAGATCCAAGGCTTTGTATACGGCAACCAGTATTGCCGAGTATTTTCGTGATAGAGGTTTGGACGTTCTTCTGATGGTGGATTCCTTGACACGTTGGGCGATGGCACAAAGAGAGATAGGACTTGCCATTGGAGAGCCACCAACAGCGAGAGGTTATCCACCGAGTGTTTTTGCAGGCATACCGGGTATCTTAGAAAGGGCCGGAAACTCTGACAAGGGAAGTATTACAGCCATATACACAGTGCTCGTTGAAGCAGATGATTTCAATGAACCGATATCAGACACGGTGAGAAGCGTTGTGGACGGACATATAATGCTCTCCAGAAGATTGGCGGAGCTGAATCACTATCCAGCGATAGACGTCTTGGCGAGTGTGAGCAGATTGATGATCGATGTTGCAAGTAAGGAGCATTTGGAAGCCAGCAAAAAGTTGCGCGGCCTAATGGCTGTTTATTACGAAGCGAAAGATTTGATCGACGTTGGTGCTTACAGACCGGGATCGAATCCACAGATAGACAAGGCGATCGCGATGATAGAACCTATAAACAACTTCCTCAAGCAAGCGATCGATGAAAAACCAACCTATGACGAGACAGTAAAGCAGCTTCTGAAACTTTCTTCCATGGCTTAATCACCTTTTCACGTCGGCAATCTTGGAAAACTCTAAATGAAAGACCTGATCTGACAGCTCTTCGTTGAGCAATTTGAAACCATTTTCACGGGCGATTTTCTTTATGAAACCTGAACTCTGTTCAAACTTCCATTTAGTCACATGCACCATTTTGATCATCTCAAGACCTGTATCGATTAGAACAGGCACTGCAAAAAAACTCTTATGCCCAACCTTCTTCGGTATGGTGACATCCCAAACAAACAATTTTCCCCATCTTTTCAAAACGTAATTGACATTTTCAAAAATAGCTTTGTGTTTTGGCAAATAGAAAAAGGTGAAAAAACAGAGAACAACATCAAAAGATTCAGGGGCAAAAGACAGCTTTGTTGGATTCATCAGAATCTTCAAGGCTTTCGCATCAGCTGCCTTAAGTAAATCTTCAAGTGGGGTGACAAAAACTATCTTTTCCTTGAGTAATCTACTGAAAAGATCTTCTCCACCACTACATATGACGAGTATTCTATCAGCAGAGAAATCTGCCTTCAATCTTATCTGTTGATCTCTTATGCTGTAATAGCCACTCATGCGATGCCTCCAAGAAAAGTATACGATGAATTACCTAACTGTATGATCATCATATTACAAAAAGTTACTTGTACGAACTAAATTTGGAAAAGATCAAGTGCTATTGATTATACTCGGAGGCGACATTTTGAAGTATTCGCTGACAAAAGAGTATCTCAGCAAAACTCAGACCAAGGAAATCAGAAAGGAGCTTCTGCTACTGGGCTTACCTTCAATGGCTGAAAACGCCTTGCAGATGCTCTTAGGATTGGTAGACACCGCCTTTCTGGGCCATCTATCTTGGCAGGCAATGAGTGGTGTAGCACTTGCAAACCAAGTCTTTTTTATATTTCAAGTCGTACTGATTGCTGCGTCCACTGGTGTCACAGTGCTGGTATCTAATGCTATTGGTGCGAGAAACAACAAAATGATAAGTAGATCTCTGTGGAATGGCTTGTACTTGGCAACGATCTGGGGATTAGCTATGATGCTCTTTGTTCCTTTTATTCCAGCGATCTTGAAAATCTTTCCAAATGTCGACGGAGAAGTCTATAAAATGAGTGTTGATTATTTCACAGTAATACTCTCAGGTATACTCACCATGTCTTTTATGGGAACTCTCTCAGCAGCACTGAGAGGATCTGGAGACACCAAGACTCCTATGCTGGTGGCATCGATCTCAAATGCCTTGAACGCTGTCCTCGATTACGGTATGATCTTTGGGAAGCTGGGTTTCCCACGACTTGAAGCAAAAGGAGCCGCACTCGCCACTGTTTTGTCTCGCTTGGTTGGAGTCGTCTTGCTTTTGATCGCGGTACTCAACAACTACAATCTACATGCTCGAGAAAAACAAGGAAGAAAGATTGATTTCACGACGATGAAAAATATTCTTGCTGTTGGTTTGCCAACAGCGGCAGAAAATATGCTCTTTTCAACTGGCCTTTTGCTGTTTGCCAACATACTGTTGATGGCCGGTGCAAAGGCTTATGCCGCACATCGCGTTGGAATAAACATTGAATCAATCTCTTTCATGCCTGGTATGGGATTGTCTGTCGCGATAACGGCACTCGTTGGGCGTTACAACGGAAGAGGCGAGTTAACGAAGATAGCTGGGGTTGTTCGACAAGGCTGGATACTAACAACAATCTTTCAGGTATCTGTTGGAATCTTCATCTTTGCCTTTCCAAAGCTTTTGATCGCTCTTTTTACAAACGATGCAGAAATCATCTCTATTGCTCTCTTGCCAGTCAGGCTCATAGGTTTGTTTCAAGCCTTTCTTGCGATTGATTACTGTATGAACGGCGCACTCAGAGGCACTGGCAATACATCCTTCCCAATGATCACAGTTGCCATCGCAATGTGGCTCATCAGATTACCGGTTGGCTATTTTCTCGTGAAAGATTTCAACCTTGGTTTGCTCGGTGCTTGGATTGGAATGATAACAGACATAGTCTTCAGGAGTCTGACGAAATTGTTCTTCTATTTGAGTGGCAGATGGGAAAAGAGAGCAAAGAAAACAACACTTAAGGTGAAAGCTTCATCGAGCGACTTACCAGGTAGTTGATCATCTGCCTTTTTCCTGAGGCGATCTGAGCATTTTACTCAAATCCTTTATGCACTGATATTCTTTTATCGCTTCATCTACTTTTCCAATCTGTTCGTACAACATTGCCAGTTTAAAACGTATAGACAGATCAGAAGGTCTTTTCGTGAGAATTTTCTTGCACAACTTGATAGCTGGTTTTCTCATTCTGAAGAACAAAAGAAAATTCAGTCGAAGACGATCGACAAATAAGAACAATGAAATGCCACCCATCACACCGATTAATACCCAAATCCAATTTGGAATCTTCGTGGGAGATACTTTCTTTGTTTCTCTAAGCAGTGAGTTTATACTTTCGTCTTTTGTCTCAACATATGCAAGCTCTACTCCCATCTTCTTGGCAGATTGTATCAGAAAGACCAAACGTTTCTTGATTTCTTCTTTTGGTTCAGCCAAGTTATCAAAGCTCATGAGAAAGGCATAAAATTCCGAAGAATTCAACCTTGAAGGCTCAAATTTGCTGACAGTATTGAGTAGCTCCATGTAGGTGCTCAGTTTCTTTTCAAACTCACTGAGCTGGCGAGCGCTCAACTGATTTGCAATCTCAAACAACCTGTAGAGCGATGGAAAGTGTTGTTCTTGGTTCTGGTAAAAGAAACATCTGTCAACGATCTGTTGAGAGATCTCCCCAGCATTTTCTGAGCTCTTCAGCATCGCAACCAAATTCCAATCTACTGCGTAGGGATCTTTTAGAAATCTATCCACAATCCAGTGCCCGAAATCACTTGGCGGTAAAACTTTGATACCTATTTTCCAAATACCTTTCAATTTTTCAAAGTCCTCGAAGTTACCTTTTTCAAAAGCAGTTATTGTATCTCTTAACTGAGGAAAAACCAAGAAAGTCTCTCGTGAAAGATCTACTTGTGAATCGGCTGAAGAAGCCAAATCCTTGAGGAATCTGTCAAAGTCCTCATCAACAATGGCATCTCTGAGTGATTCGAATCTTGCAAGACGCCTTTTTGCAGATATTTTGGGACCTTCGCTTAGTATTACAGTCGAATCAGGGTCGGTCTTTATCAGCTTTATCAACTCTTCCCAACTCTGCTCTGGATCTTTACCGACCTTGTCGATAACCCCTGCAAAGGCACAGATGGATAAGAGAATAACAACTGCAAGCGATACTCGTTTCATCATTAATCCCTTTCAAACTCCGAGCGAAGAAAATGCTTGTAGAATACAACCGTAAACACCGCTGCTGGTACGCCGAAAAACACACCGACAGGTCCAAAAATCTCACCGGTGATCAAAATTGCAAAGATCATCAAAACGGGATTCACCTTAGCATAACCCTTCATAACTTCAAAGAAGAGCACGAAAACGCCAAGGTGTATCAACACCGAGAACAGAACAATCCACAGCATTCCCACCAAACCAAGAGACAGAGAGAACAAAAAGATAGGAATGAACTCGAAGATGACACCGACGATCGGTATGAAATTGGTGAGAAAAGCCCAAAAGGCGACAAGGGGTGCATAATTCAAATTCATGAACTTGAACAAAACGTAGAATGCTGCTCCCACTATAATGGCATTCAGTGTTATGACTCCTATGAATCGTCTCATGTTGATTTTAAGTTCATCGAGAAAAGCTTTCACGTGATCTCTACATTTCTTCGGATACAGTAAAGGCACAACTTGTAGAATACCCCGTGCATAGAAGGAAACATAGACTGTACCGAGTATTGTGAAGAACAGTACCACCAAGGCTCCGGGAATCTGTCCAGCAACTGTTCTGAGCAAATAGTTGGCAAGCTCGTTGATACTTGGCTTTATGAAATCAACAAGACCGTTCAACATGTTCAGCAAATCTTGGTTGCCTTGTATATATTGCTCCCATGCTCGCTTTTCGATGACATCTGAAATCAATTTGTAGAAATCGGCAATCTGCGTAAAAGCTGCTGGAATGATTGCGATCAATCCCCACAGCAGTAACGAAAAGCAAACAATCAACGACAGGATCGTTGACACCATTCTGGGAATTCTAAGCTTGCGCAAAAGACTCCCTATCGCGTCGACCACCATTACCGCAATAAAGGTGAACAAAACGGTAGTGAAAAAATTCTTGTAGATCAGAAACAAAACGACAAAGAACACACTATAGAGTAGCGTAAAGTACATGGCAACTCTTCTTGGTTCCATAATCTTTTCACCCAACAGCAAGATATCTTCTCCCTCCTAAGAACACAACAAAAGCCATCAGAAACGAAATCGATGCCGTCACGTAGAACAACGTATCCGTAGCATTACCAAAGGGTATTATCAAAAAGAACCTCAGTCCCGTTCCGCAAGCCCAAGCAAAACCCATGACCACAGAGGAAGCAAATGATGTGTGGTTTGGCAAACCTGCTTGAGCGTGAGAGAGATTCGAAGACATCGTTAAATAACCAAAGCCATCCATGAGAATGTAGCTCACAAGCATCAGTACTTTGCTCGCACTACTGACAAGAATCACTAAGGCTAATGCCATTCCAAGAAAACTTATGAAATTCACAACGTGATTTCCAAACCTGTTGCTCAACGATGCACCTAAGACGGTGGTCAAAACGCCAACACCGACGCCAACAGAAAGTAGACTTCCACCAAAGACGAGCGAGAAACCCTTCTGAGTGGATATAATCGGTGCATACAGATGTGCTATGGACATCACAAGGGTTCTAATGGTTACCAGAAGCCAGAGACTGAGCAACAACCTTTTTTGAATGCCGGTCATCCTCTGATGATTCACAGAAATTGCTGAGCGATCTGAGGTCTCATTTCTTACCATCAAAGCCATCACGAAAATTATAGGCAAGCCAACTATCCAAAGAAACTTCAGCCCAAGCTTTGAAGAGAAAACGGTTATGAAGATCGGCCCGAGAGCAGCACCAAGAGTACCGGCTGACACAAAGAACGGCATGGCTTTTTTTGATTTTCCATGTACAAGCGCTGCTCCAGCTGGATGAAAAGCTGAGTTCGCGAAATAGGCAATTATGAAGATGATGAACAACACCAAGATATTTGGAGCGAATTCAATTATGCTTATCATCAAGACCGTTACAACTGTCAGTATGTATATAAACTTATTCGTGTTACTGACCTTTTGTGCCAAGAGACCGAAGAGAATTTGAAATACAGAAGATATGAATGAGATCAAGGTTATGAACAGAGCAATATCCTTTGCCTCCACGCGATATTTATTCATGAGATAAGGTGCAAGCGGTGTCAAGAAAGACACATAAAAATCTGATACAAAGTGACTCACGGGTGCAAGAAGTTGGATCTCAATCACTCCCCAAGTTCTTTCAAAATGTTTGACACGATCGTTCTGAAGCTTTTTTCAGCCTCTGAACCTCTTAAGAATGAAACGACCGGCTTACCCACATCTGAATACTGAGCTACGATGGGGTCCATAGGTACTTCGCCCAAACAATTCACGCCAGTTCGCTGTATCAATTCGTTCACGACTCCTTCACCAAACGGCTTGATCTTCGTACCACAATGTGGGCAGATCAAGTACGCCATATTGGTGACAAAACCCAGCACCTTCTGTCCCATTTCGGTGACGAAATTTATCGCCCTTTCAACATCATCGACGGCCACGCGTTGCGGAGTGGTGACAATAACGGTTCCATCGAGCTTCACAAGTTGGAAAAGACTCAGAGCCTCATCACCAGTCCCAGGTGGCATATCGAATATCAAGAAATCCAACTTACCCCAATTGGTGTCACCCAGAAATTGCTGAATGACGGTGTGTTTCAATGGGCCCCTCCAAACTACGGGTTGCCCGTCTTCAAGTAACATTGCCATCGAAAGAACCTTCAGGTTGGTCAAATAAGTCAGCGGAACAATCAAACCATCTTGCACAACCGGCTCGTCGGTTAAACCGAGCATACGTGCGACATCAGGACCGTGGATGTCCAAGTCGGCAAGTCCTACTTCGAATCCTTCCTCTGCCAAGGCTACGGCGAGATTGACAGCAACAGTTGTTTTGCCGACCCCGCCTTTTCCACTGAGAACGGCTATCTTGTGGTTGATTTGAGACAAATTCTCTTGGATTCTCTTCTGCCTCTCTTTGATCTGAGCAAATCTGTCAGTTTGTTCCATCTTCTCTCACCTCTTTAAGATATTGTACACTGTTTGCAAGTGATAAAATCATTCTGTGAGGAGGAATTCTCGTTGGTGAAAGACATTTCTGAAATGTTCGAAGCAATCGATGGCGAGATTGGAATTTCGGAACACCTTCCAAGGTTTCTAATAACAGTGGAGTGTATCACTCTTGTGAAATCTTCCAGATATGTGAAAGACTCACTAATGCCTTCATGAGTTCTCTGGGTCACTGGCAGTTGTCTTGTTTGCTTTTGATTTATACCGATTTTTAGATTTTCATCTGCTATCATTGTGATGATGACATGGGAAAAAGGAGCTGAAAGGATGTTTTTCATTTCGCGAGATTTCACCTTCGATGCAGCTCATAAACTTGAAAGATATCACGGAAAATGTGAATCTTTGCATGGCCATACGTACAAACTCAGAGTGACGCTGTGTGGTGAACCAGATGAAGAAGGCATGATAATAGATTTCGTCCTGTTCAAAGAAGTAGTTCAAAAAGAAGTGCTTTCTCAACTCGACCACAGTTATCTGAACGATGTAATAACACAACCAACTGCGGAAAACATCGCAAAATGGATTTGGCAGAGATTGGAGAATAGACTGAGCTGTGACAGATACAAGTTGTATGAAATCGTCGTTTGGGAAAGTGAGACTGCTTTCGTGACATACAGAGGTGAGTGAATGAAAGACGTTCAAAGCCAACCAGACCTGAGAAATGTGTATTTGCAAAGGGTTGGTATAAAGAACTTGAGCTATCCCGTAACGGTGATGGACAAGAAGAACGGTTATCAAGACACGGTGGCATTCATCAACATGTACGTCGATCTGCCAGTTGAATTCAGAGGCACTCATATGAGCAGGTTCGTTGAAGTCTTGAACAGATATCGCCTCGGAATAGATCCAAAAATCATAAGAGATATGCTCGAAGAACTGAGAGTCACTCTGAATGCAAGTGTTGCAAGAGTTGAGATCGAGTTCCCATACTTTGTACTCAAAGAAGCACCTGTTTCAAAGCATGAAAGCTTCACAAGGTACATCTGCCGCATCGATGGCCAAAAGTCAGCAAACACATATGATTTCACTATCTCAGTTGGTGTACCTGTTCTGACGCTCTGTCCATGTTCAAAAGAGATCAGTGAAAGAGGTGCACACAACCAAAGAGCGATCGTTTGGATACACGTGAGATCAAAAAAGCTCATTTGGTTTGAGGAATTGATAGAATACGCAGAGGAGAGTGCTAGTTCACCTGTTTACACGATTTTGAAGAGAATTGACGAAAAATTCATTACGGAACATGCTTATGACAATCCGAGATTTGTCGAAGACGTGGCGAGAGAGATTGCCCTCAGATTGAACAGCGATCATAGAATCTCTTGGTATAAAGTTGAAGTGGAAAGTTTCGAGTCTATACACGATCACAATGCATATGCGTGTGTTACCAAGGACAAGGAGGAATCTAAGTGATCACAATAGAGGTGCTCGACAAAGGCTTTGTAAGACTCGTTGACAGCATGGGTACAGATCTCTCAGCAGTCAGAGCAGCGAGAATTTCGCACGGCAGAGAGCCTATTGACGAAGAAAGAGATAGAAGGCTCTTGGAACATCTCATGAAGAGTGGGCATGAATCGCCTTTTGAGCATATCGTTTTCACCTTTCACGTGAAGTGTCCTATTTTCGTTGCAAGACAGTGGATGAGACATCGAATAGCTTCCTACAATGAACTGAGCGGCAGATACACTGAACTGTCAGACGAGTTTTACATTCCAGATCCTGAGAAAAGAGGCAACATGAATTCTAATAACCGCAACACACAACAGATCTTTCAAGAAGCTTACGAGGCATCTTATGAACACTACAAAAAACTGCTTGAAATGGGCTTTCAAAGAGAGTTGGCGAGATTAGTTTTGCCCTTAGCCACCTACACACAGTTTCTTTGGACTATCAATGCGAGAAGCCTGATGAATTTTCTCTCACTTAGAGCCGATTCACATGCACAGTGGGAAATGCAGCAATTTGCGATTGCCGTGGCACGAATATTCAAACGACTGTGTCCGTGGACCTTTGAAGCCTTCGTGAAATACCGTTATACCGGTGATGTACTAAAGGAGGTGGATCTGTGAAACTGTCCGAGATACTGAACGAGTTGAAGGCAAAGGTAGTCGCCTGCGAGGAAAAAGTGGACCAACTTGAATTCGAATATGTTGCTGCTTCAGATTTGATGAGCGAAGTCTTGGCTATAGCAAGGCCATGTATGATCTTGTTGACTGGATTAACAACCCCTCAGACTGTTAGAACTGCCGATGTCGTGGGAATACAAGCCGTTGTCGTCGTTCGAAAGGATTCATTGCCGAGCGAAACAATAGAAATGGCTAAGGCAACAGGCATCGTTCTTGCCGTCACCAAAATGACAATGTTTGAGGCTTGTGGAAGACTGTACAACAAACAGCTCAAACCCATTTGGGAAGTGTAATCGATGGAAAAGGTACTGGATCGTGTACAAAGCTATTTCATAGATATGCCGATCACCGAAGTGATGAATCACAATGTTATCTCTGTTAGACCAGACAGAACTCTGAGACAAGTGAAAGAAATCTTGCGTATAAAGAGAATCTCAGGCCTTCCTGTGGTTGACAATCAGAGGAGACTCGTTGGCATAGTGAGCATAGAAGACATAATAAAAGCGCTCGAAGGTGGCTATATCGATGATACGGTCGAGAACAGGATGACAAGAAATGTGATTTCAATAAGAAGTGACACAACACTCAAAGATGTGGTAGAAATCTTCGAGAAATGGCCTTACGGAAGGTTTCCCGTTGTTGATTCAAACAATAGACTCGTTGGAATAGTGACCAAAAACGATGTCATGATGGCTCTATTGGCAAAGTTGGGTTTGGTCTATTTACACGATGAGAGGCGACGTGAAGTTCTTGAAAGTCCAGATTATTTTGGAAGATCGCTGCTAACAGGTGAAAAGCTTGATAAGTCCGGGGCAGATTTCTATTTTTCAATAGATTATTTCGACATAAACTTAGCGGGAATAGGGGCATCACGGCTGAGACAGTTCTTGCTTTCCAAAGGCGTCGACGAGAAAACAGCGAGAAGAGTGGCGATAGCCACATACGAAGCCGAAACAAATGTGGTGATACACAGCGGTAGTACTGGCTCAATATACTGTTTCATAAAACCAGAAAGTATCTTCGTGAGAGTTGAAGACACTGGAAAAGGTATCGAGGACGTCGAACTCGCAATGAGAGAAGGTTATTCCACCGCCCCTGATTATGTCAGAGAACTTGGTTTTGGAGCAGGGATGGGGCTTGCGAACATGAAACGGTGCTCTGACAACATGATCGTCATGTCAAAGGTAGGTGCTGGTGTAGTGGTGGAGATGGAATTCATACGGGGAAGGGAGGCAAAGGTGTGAAAATCTCAGAAATCGTAGAGAAAGTCGGCTTGGAAGTGTGTTGTGGAAATTGCGAGGAAGAAGTTTTTCACGGTTGTTGCGGCGATCTTCTAAGTGAAGTGATGTCACATGCGAAACCTTCCTCAATTTGGGTCACAGTGCAGTCACACGTGAACATAGTTGCCGTTGCAGCGATTTCTGGCATCAAAGCAGTAGTTCTTTGCAACGATCACAATTACCCTCAAGAGACTTTGCTGAAGGCAGAGCACGAGAAGATTTGTCTTCTCAAATCTAAGAAATCTCCATTTGAGGTAGCAGGTTTGCTTTATTCGATTGGTATCAAACCATGATAAAGGCGGATTTACACGTGCACTCGTGTTTATCCCCATGTGCTGAAATAACCATGGTGCCAAGTGTTGTCGCTAAGGCAGCAACCGAGAAAGAACTCGATGTGATATCGATAACCGATCACAACGCATGTGAGAATCTGACGAGTTTCTCTAAAAGATTGAAAAACTTACTCCTTCCAGGAGTTGAGCTCACTTCAGCCGAAGAAGTTCATGTACTTGCTTATTTCGATTCAATTCAGAAGACTTCCAGTTTCTGTGAAAGAGTGAAGAAACTCTTGATGAGAGTAGATTACGATCCAGAATTGATGGGCTATGAGATTGTAGTGGATGAGAATGACAATTTTCAGAGATTGGAAGATCGCTTCTACGGTGTGTCACTTGAGATATCTTTGAACGATCTTGTGGGGATGATCTGTGAGTATGGTGGAATACCTGTTTATGCTCATATCGAAAGGCGTTTTGGAGTTCTGTACCAGCTTGGTATCTTTCCAAAGGATGAGCGAGTTAAGATAGTTGAGGCTCGCAGTAAGCAAGGTTGGGAAACTGCTGTCAGATCAGGTTTGGTCGTCATGAGTAACTCAGATGCTCACAGCCCTGACGAGATAGGGTGCAGATTCACGAGATTTGCCCTCGAAACTTTGAGTCTCCAAGAACTGTTCAACATTTTGATCTCGCCGGACAGAGAGAGGATCTTATCGATATGGGATTGAGGACGATTGCCGATCACATTATGGACATAGTGCAAAACTCCTTCAACGCACAAGCAACAAAGATCTATCTGAAGATAGAGCAAAACCAGAACTGGTTTTGTTTTGAGGTAAAAGACAATGGAAAAGGAATGGATGAACTACAACTGCAGAAGGTCTTTGATCCATTCTACACAACAAGAGATCCGCGAATAAGAAGAGTGGGCTTTGGACTGCCATTCTTGAAGCAGGCAGCAGAAGCAACCGGAGGAACGGTACAAATTCAAAGTACTAAAGGCCTTGGGACAATCGTAAAAGCGTGTTTTGACACAAGTCATATCGACTGTCAGGAGATCGGAAATCTTGCAGATGCAATTTCAACGTTACTCTTGACCTCAAATGATATAGAATTAGTCGTGTACAGATCAAAAGACGGCAACGAGTATTCTGTGTCGAACACTCAACTCAAAGAGTTCTTGAAAGATCTATCTTCACCTGTGGCGATGAAATTCGTTTATGAAGCCGTTGAAGAACTCGAAAGAAGTATCATTGAGGAGGTGCAACGATGAAGCTCAGGTTCATTTTCTTGTTTATGGTGTTTATGTACTCTATTGCATCAGCAGTGGTTATAAGCGATCTGAAATTTGTGGGACTGGAGACCGTAGAGGCCACTGAGCTGATACAGTTAGCGAGAGATTACTTGAATGTCGAGTTGACCGATCAGGGGGTTCAAGATCTTCTGAAAAAGATCTTCGATACCGGATATTTCTCTTCACTCGAGCCAAAGGTCATTACATCGACTGCAGGTTACGTACTTGAGATTCATGTTCAGGAAAATCCAGTTGTGAAAGACTGGCAGATTAACATTGAAGGGCCCGATTTGGTAAAAAAGAGCGATCTTGAAGCTGCTGTGAAACTGGAAAAAAACAAAGCACTGAGTATCGCAAAGGTTAGAGAATCTCTCGAAGCGATCAAAGGCAAATTCGACGAGGCTGGGTATTTCCTCGTTGAAATTAGCGGTGATTTCAAAGATGGTGTTTACGTGTTCAACGTTGTTGAGTACGCCCTGTGGGAAGTTTATTTCGAGGGAGAAACAGATGGTCTGGATTTTGCAAAGATCAGACAAGAGATTAAGATAGACACACTGAAAGACTACTACACAACACCAGGTTTCTTGAGAATCTTCACAAAAGATATAAAACGCTGCTATCCGAAGGTTGAAAACATGTCTTCAGTGATGAGTGTGCTGAGCAAATACGTGTATTTTGACAAAGACACCTCGATGAATTTCGAAAAGGTCAGTATCGATGGTGTAAATGAAAAGACAGCGGTTTTGAAGATCAACACGGTCTTGAAGAAGGTTGTCAGCGATGGAAAACAGTTTGAAAAAATCGAAATTGTTGGTAACACGTTAATTCCCACTAAGGAACTTGAAGGCGTCCTGCCATTTAAACCAGGGCAAGTTCTCTACAACGTCGATGTGCTCAAGGCAATGCAGGCAATTGTTGAATACTACGAGAACAAGGGATATCTGATGACCTATGTTGTCGCTTCAGAAAGGGAAAACGTTCTCACCTTCGAAGTTTTTGAAAAGTACATCTCAGATGTTGAGTTCAAAGGCTTCGAGATAACACAGAAATACGTGATCGATGATCTGATAACCTTCGAAAAAGGCGAAGCACTCAAGAAGCAAGATTTCTATGACACGACATCGGCTTTGAACCGAACACAGTTTTTCCAGTCTGTGAGCGTTTATCCCACGGGAACGATGGAAGCGACAAATGTGAATGTAGTTATAGATGTCGCCGAGAAAGAGAGAAAGTTCGATCTTTCAGGTGGTATATCTTGGACCCCGTTTGCTGGTAAAGAGTGGTATGAGGGATTTGTTGGACAAGTCACGCTATCAGCCATAAATCCATTCGGCTTCGGGCAGAGTTTTTCGATCTCTGGCGAACTTGGTTTACAGACGAAAACAGTTACCTTCGAGTACTCAATAAGAAAACCTTTCGAGCTGCCGGCAACGCTTGGAGCACTTCTAAGTTATGAAAACACAACAGAAGATTCCTCTGTTACGAACACCTTTAAAGTTGGAGGTAATTTCACAACATTGCGTTCTCAGGGTCATGCCTTCGGTGCGGGCGTAACATACGAGTACAGATATTACTCAGCACTGGAAGAAGACGAAAATACCATGATACTGTCTGGAAACTACTCTTATGATACTCGAAACAACGCGATCTATCCAACCGAAGGACGATATCTCTACATCAGTTTGGACAAAGCTGGGTTATTTGGAATCCTTGACGACAGAGATTACTGGAAGGCAAGATTAGACGTTAGAGTTTTCATGCCGGTTTATCAAGATATCTTGTCTGTTGCTGTGAGAGGTTTTGCTTCATTGCTCTTCTTGGAAAAATACAAGGTTACCGGTACAACAGAAGAGACTATCATCTTCTATGGTGTGAACTCTGTACGAGGCACTGAAAGTGCAAAAGCAAAAGCTGGTTGGCTGGGTACCTTCGAACTGAGGTATGATTTGAAATCCCAGACTGTACCGATGTATGTACTCGCTTTTGTAGATGTGGGTGGTACTGGTAGCAGCCTATGGCAAACAAGCGTGAACCTCACCGCAGGTCCAGAATTGGACATAGCTGTACCAATGCTCGGTGTTTTGGGTTTTGGCGTGGCTTACAACTTCGACGGAAACTGGACCTTTGAGAACTTCAAACCATTCTTCAGATTTGGTGCAGCTTTCTGAAGAAAACGAGTGTGGGGAAAAGAAATCGCCATCTTTTTCGCCGATAATCGGTATTTTTTCCTCACACAGTGCTATAATTTGGTGTAGGTGATGGAATTTTGGCAAAAAGCATGACGGGTTATGCAAAACTTGATAGGGTAAGGGACAAGTACAGAGTCTCTTGTGAGATCAGGTCTTTGAACTCGAAATATTTCACCACCGATCTTCAAATACCTTCTTACTTGTCCGCTCGTGAGAAAGAAATAATAGAATTGGTTCAAAGTGTGGTCAAACGTGGAAAAGTCACAGTAAGGATATACGTCGAGTTTTTGACACCAATTGACGCAGTGAGAATCGATTATGGTCTGGCAAAAAGTTATTACGAGGCTCTCGAGAAATTGGTAATGCAACTTGGCATACCTGAGCCAGTCAACCTTGAGAATCTCTTGAGGTTTCGTGAACTGATCAGATTTGAGCTACCGCAACAGCAAGAGGAAGAGATATTCAGTGTTGTAACAACAGTGTTGAACGAAACTCTTGAATTACTCGACAAAGACAAGGTTGCGGAAGGATCGAAACTGACTGAAGACTTGCTCAAGATTATCGGGCAGTTATTTGAATTTCACAAAGATGCGCTTGAGATCTCTCAAGAAACTCCTGTTTTGCTCAAGGAAAAAATCAAACAAGATATCCAAAGATTGCTTGAAGACACTGTCCAGTTGAGCGAAGGTTTGCTTGAAAACGCTGTTGTCTTGGCTGTTCAAAAGATGGACATCCGTGAAGAAATTGCCAGACTTGAAAGCCATCTCCATAAAGCACGAAAACTGTTAGTCTCAAACGACTCTGTTGGAAATCATTTGGATTTTGTAGCTCAAGAGATGTTCAGAGAGGTTAACACGATTTTGTCAAAATCGCAAGATCAAAGGATCATAGACGGCGCTTTGAGAGCAAAGGTATTGATCTCTCAATTTAGAGAGCAGGTCCAAAATATCGAATGACATTGGGAGGTGCGGTCCGCGATGTATGGTCTGATCAACATAGGTTTCGGGAATGTCATTTCTGGTGACCGAGTAATAGCGATCGTGAATCCAGAATCTGCACCACTCAAGAGATTGAAAGATGAAGCGAAGGACGAGGGAAAACTCATCGACGCAACATATGGGCGAAAGACAAGGGCGATACTGATCACCGATAGCAATCACATAATCCTAAGCGCCATTCAACCGGAAACAATAGCACAGCGATTCAAACAATCCATGATAGAGATCGAAGAAGATCTGAGCAAAGCGAGGTAATAAAGTGAAGGGTGTACTGTATGTGATCAGCGGACCATCAGGAGTCGGCAAAACCTCCATCATCGAGGCAACTTTGAAAAGAGTTAAGAACCTGGTTTTTTCTGTCTCGTGTACAACCAGACCAAGGAGACCAAGCGAAACAGAAGGCAAGGATTACTTCTTCGTCGACTTTGATCGTTTCAAGAAGATGATACAAAATGACGAATTTCTTGAGTGGGCAGTTGTCCACAATCATTACTATGGAACGCCCAAGAAGTTTGTGGAAGATCAGCTCGAGCAGGGGAAGAACGTTCTGTTAGACATAGACGTTCAAGGTGCAATGACGGTTATGAAAAAAGCAAAAGATGCTGTGTATATCTTCATAGCTCCACCTTCCTTCGATGTTCTCAAACAAAGATTGATCAACCGAGGCACCGAGAATAAGGCGAATCTTGAGCGTCGTTTGGATGATGCAAAGAAAGAGTTATCCTATATTCCAATTTTCGAGTATATAATAGTCAACGCGAACTTACAGGAATCAGTTGATCAGTTATGCTCCATAATCGTTGCCGAGCAACTGAAGGTGAAAAGAGTTATTGACCGTCTTGGACTGCACAGATTCTTCGAAAACGGAGGTGAGCTGAATGAGTAAACCAGTTATTAATTACGATTACTTATCTAAGAGAATTCCTTACAAGTATGCTGTGCCGATAGCTGTAGCAAAAAGAGCCGAGGCTTTGAAGGAATATGCGAAACCATATTCAAAGTCAGACGATGGAAATCTGGTATCGATAGCCTTCAAAGAATTGCAAGAAGGCTATATAAGAATTAGGAACGAGGAGATTCTCAGAATTCTTCTGCCAGAAGTAAAGTGATATGAAGATCCTCTTGGGAATAACCGGGTGCATTGCGATCTACAAGGTCGCTGGGCTTGTCAGTTCTCTGAGAAAAGAAGGAAATGAACTGAAAATAATCATGACACAAAGCGCAGAAAAACTTGTGTCCAAAGACTTGTTTTCAGCTGTTGGGAACTGCGAGGTCTATACAGATGCAGATTCATTCAACATAAGAAATGGCTTCATACCACACACAGATCTCTCAAAATGGCCAGATGTACTTGTCATCGCGCCCGCGACCGCCAACACGATCGCAAAGATATCTCATGGTTTTGCCGACAATTTACTGACGATGACTTGCCTTGCGTATAATGGTGACAAGAAATTGATTGTTCCTGCCATGAACTACAGGATGTACGAGAATCCCGCAACACAAGAGAACTTGAGAGTTTTAAGTCAAAGAGGCTGGTGGGTCCTCGAGCCAACGGTGGGCCATTTAGCTTGCGGAGAGTACGGTAAGGGGAGATATCCAGAGAACGAGATCGTCGAGGAAGCCATTAAGATCCTTTGCTGGGAAAAACCATTGAAAGGCATGAAAATCCTCGTCACAGCTGGACCAACTTGGGAATCAATAGACCCTGTGAGGGTTATCTCGAATCGATCGAGTGGAAAAATGGGTTATGAATTGGCAAAGATGGCAAAGAGGTTGGGCGCATTCGTGAGACTGATCTCTGGACCGACATCGATCCAGCCACCGTATTTTGTGGATGAATTCGTCAGAGTTGAAAGCGCTCAACAGATGTTCGACGCTGTGGTCGAAAGATTTGAACAAGTTGATGCTGTCATAATGGCTGCTGCTGTGGCTGATTACACACCAGCTCAGACGAGTAAGACAAAGATAAAGAAGACAGCAGAAGAACTTCAAATACCTCTGAAAAAGACAACAGATATTTTGAAATACCTGGGCAGCAGAAAGAAAAATCAAATCCTTGTTGGTTTTGCAGTAGAGTCAGAGTCGCTCGAAGAATATGCCAAGGAAAAACTTTCGACTAAGAACCTCGATATGATAGTTGCCAATCAAGTTGAAGCAATGGGAAGTGACAAGAACAGCGTGGTAATCTTCAAGAGAGACGGTAAGGTGAAGAGAGTTGGTCCTAATGAAAAACAGCACATTGCTCTTGATATTCTGCTTGAACTTGCTGGTATTTGGAATAGACCATGAACTGACCGTTTTGTCCTTTGAAAACGAGAAACTCACCTTTGCCGTCAAACCGCTTTACACTCAACTTGGTCCTCAAAGGGCATACATCTTCACTCAAACCGGTCACAGACTCGCAAAAGAAAGCTCTCAAGGAACCTTTCTCTTTGATGTTTCAAGAACTGATTGGATAATCCCTGAAGTCATGGGACAAAACATTCTTCACAGCTCTATGAGGGGAACAGATCCTTCAATTTTGAGAATAACATCTTTCAGAGAACAACCAGAGTTATTTCTCTTCACCGATATTCAGCACAACAAGAGATTGTACGTGATATTGAAGATTCCAGAAGAATGGAAATTCATCAAATGCACTTTGCAAAACAGCTCTTTCAATTCTTTCACGCATTCTGACTATCTCTATCTCTACACAGACAATCCATTGAAGGACGGCATTCATCAAATCACACTGGATTTTCAGCTGCCTTATGGCATGAAGAAGCAACTCAAGAGAGATCTCTTCATTCTTGGAGGAATAGCGAACTTTCTACGGGGTAGCACAGCCCCGTACAAAGTTGAGCAAGTGCCGCCTTATCAACATCTTGTCAAATCTGGTGAGACGCTTTGGTCGGTTGCAAACACCTATGGACTGAGGATAGCAGATCTTGAGCTTGCAAATGGATTAGAAGACGGCAGTAGGATTATCGCAGGCACGACACTGAAGTTGGCAAGAGTTAGATTTGACGGTGCATTGACAACAGTGGTCATAAACACAATGGTAGCGCGCATGGCCGTTTATTACAACGGTTTTTTAGTGAAAACCTTCCCCGCAGCCATTGGAAAGAGTGACACCACACCCCCAGGAATTTACTGGATCACCAAAAAAGAGATCGATCCTGCGCTGTACTGGTACGGTGAATACATCCCGCCAAGATCACCCATAAACGGCTTGGGCACAAGATTCTTGCAACTGTCGAACCCTACGTACGGTATTCACGGTACAACAAAACCATGGGAAATTGGAAAAAGAATCTCCCATGGTTGTGTGCGTATGTTAAATCAAGATGTAGAAACCTTAGATGCCTTTGTCGACGTTGGAACTAAAATAATAGTCATTAGGAATACAGAACCTTTTCCTGAGAGACTTGAGGACCTTCTTTAGAACCTCCCACCCTTTTTCTCTACCCTCTTGCGATACTCTGCCATCCTTCTCTCGCTTTCCTTCATGAACTTAGCGAGTTTTCTCTCAAAATCTGCTTTGCTTGAACCTGAAGAACCTTTCTGCTCTTCGGAACCTTTCTGCTCTTTCAGAGAGAGTTCCCACTTTCCATCCTTTGTTTTGCCGATGACCCTTGCTGTCACTTCTTGACCTTGCTTTAGAAAATCCTCGACGTTCTTCACATACTGGTTCGCAATCTTAGAAATGTGAATGAACCCTGGTTCTCCGCTCTCGAGTGTGACTACTGCGCCGAATTTGGTGATTTGAGTTACTTTGCTTTTCACAACGTCTCCAACCTTTGTCACAAAAATGCCCCTCCTTGAAGAATGTATTGCCTTCAGTATTGCTTGTTTTTATACTTGCGGCGGAATTTCTCGATTCTACCTTCGGTGTCTATTACCAAGCTTGCACCTGAAAGTCCTTTATACAGCGGATGACAACTGGAGCACACGTCTATCCTCACGTTCTCCTTTGTCGTATAAAACTTGTGCTCTGCACCGCAGGCACATTTCACTGTAAGAAACTTCATCTCTGGATGTATTTTCTCCTTCATTTCTATATCACCTCTCCAAACTTCTTGTTTACCTTATCAATCATATCACACAATTTATAACAGTCAACTGAAGTGACAATTTCCAAAAAATAATATCACTTTATCTCGGAAAAATCAACAGATAAGGCAAAAAAAGACTACCCAGAAAGAATCTCAGTTCATTCCTTTGCCACTTGAAATACGTCTGCCAAAGTGGTATCATTATTCACGCGGGGCGTGGCGCAGTTTGGCTAGCGCGCTTGCATGGGGCGCAAGAGGTCGCTGGTTCAAGTCCAGTCGCCCCGACCAGGCGGCATCAGCCGCCTTTTTTTTCATAAAAGTTCGTGCGTGTCTCTTGAGCTTTCTCTTATTTGAGCAGATCAAGAAAAGTCAGCTTTGTACAAAGATCTTGCCTTAGTTTTGTATTTGATACCCTGAATTTGCTCATCTTCTCATTAAAGTTTTGGTACAAACCCTTTCAATTCGATGAGACTGTCTCTATTCTCGCCGAGTTTCTATTCATCTGTTTCGTGCTTCTTGAGAGTTATCTGCGAGTTTTCAAAGTGTTTCTTCATTCTGCCGGTCAAATACTATATCGGCAAATTGAGCTTTGAGTTCAGTATCGATCGATTTCTCGATTCTACGATCAGAACCAAAATTGTGTGGCTATGAAATGAGTGCTAATGAGTAGAGAAAACCACAACGCTATCTTTCCTCGTGAAAGAGCCTCACAAAATCTTGTCTGAGAGATCTCTTGTTCCGATCTTTCCAATGAGAACTGCATACTGCTGTCTTTTGCAGCATTGATTTGCTTTGCTATTGAAAAGCCTCTGTAATAAAGGCATTCAAAACTTGAAGTCGCTGAGCAAACATGACCTTCATTTGCAGATGCATCTATTTCACGATGATTTTTGTTAACCTCATTTCCCTTGGAGAATTGAGAGCCAACCAAAGAGTATAGATTTACCATGTACATCTTGCACAAAAGGGCGAAAGACCTCTTGACCATTTTGATGAGATAGTGTAATATAACCTTGTGTTGAGCCCCCATCGTCTAGCGGCCTAGGACACTGGCCTTTCAAGCCAGAAGCAGGGGTTCGAATCCCCTTGGGGGCGCCAGTGAATCTCTGGCATTCGTAATCATCGAGCAAGTCGAAATTGAGCACTGTATAAGCGTTTGAGTACTATTGGGCACTTTGTGTGCCCTTTTTCATTTCTTCTTGAACGGTGAAATTCTAAACCCATAAGGTCCCGCCTGAACCAGATTAGCATACTTTAAGGCATCAAAACCTTCTTTGAACCTCTCAAAGGAGGTTGATCACCAGCTACCAAGACACTTCAGCTGTGCTTCACTTTTCTTCTCGCTTGAGCACCTGTGGGATAAGGCAAACGAGCTGAACATAAAACAGATTGTGTTCAAACAGAGACGAGAGTTTCGCAAGATAGGTGCTTACTGTGACACAAATACTGAGAGGTTCGCAAACCAAAAGCATGCCATCAAACAAATGAAAAAAGCCCCGAACGGGGCTTTTGATCTTTACGTGAAGCAAACTTCAATTTTTTAGACTTGAAGTATTCTGATGAATTTCTCAACTTACTGCGATTGATTTTTCATTCTCACTCTAAAAGATTGTTCGCCATCTGTTCTGCAATCTCTTGAACCTACTTTACGCATCGAGCCAAAAAGGAATGTCTTCTTACCCTTGAAGCTGACTTGAACTTTTTCGTACTTGTGGAAGACTATCGCTTCGACAACGATGACACAACTAATCTGTCTGAGGTGATGAAAGGGGCGCTCTTTCCCTTATTCCTCTTTCTTTCCATGCGCAGTCCAACTAACGAGTTAGACTGAGGGCCAATTACGAGTCGATTCTTTTAGAAGGTCGACCTTCCTTGGAGCGCTCCCACTATATAAATTACGAACCTCACCATTGAGCCAATGAAAAGAAAAGGTAAAGATTCCGTGTATGTTGAACTCTGTCGCTCTCAAACAATTTTCCATTGTACGATGTAGAACTTTCCTTCCTCAAAGACGATGCGAAATCAAAGCATTCTTCGGCTTGGGAGCACTGTACTTTCTCACGAACAGTTACATGTTGAGAAAATCGCCTTCGAATCCCTGCTCAACTCGTATGTCAAACATGAGAATGTTTCGAAATACAACTTCCAGTGGGCATTGTATTGTCGTTTTCTTCCTTCTCCTTCACTGCCTCATTCGTGTGAAAAAGGATTGGGGACGAAAATATCTAACCAGGGCACTTTGTATGCCCTCTTGTCTCTGGCGCAAAGGTATGTTTTGATCTTCTATCAGAGATATTCTACTGAGATTTGGCTTTTGCAAATCTTCTGCAACTTTCAGCGTTGAAAGAAGTCTTCGTTTTGCCTTTGCGAGATAAATAATTATGTTTGAGACAGACAAAATCTCTTGAAAGTCTGCACAAAAAAGTTTTCAATGTCTTTCCCAAGGAAATTCTTTCAGTGTCAATCACAGGTGTTTTATCTTTTGTTTTCTTGAGGTGTATGAGGGTATAATATTTTTTGAAGAGATCGGTTTTACACAGAAGGGGGAGTTGGCATGAAGTGGTTAGCAGTTTTGCTAATATTTGTCTTGTCAATCTCGTTGCTTGCCGCTCGAATCGAGATAATCTTCTGGACACACGAAGATCCAAACAGAACACCTCTCGAAGAGCGGTACATCCAGGAATTCGAGAAAATGTACCCGGATGTGAAGATCACGCGCGTGACGTACCCATCGGCAAAGATTAGAGAGGTTGTACTGACGGCATTTGCAGCTCGTAAGGGACCAGACATCTTCAACATGGAGATACAAGATGCATATCCCTACATCATCAACGAAAGAGTGTCTCCGGTGAATCTGAGTGTACTTGGCTTGAAGAATTTTGAGGAACTCAAGAACTTGTACGTCGAAGGTGCTCTTGATGCAGTTACCTATGAAGGCAAGATCTATGGCCTGCCATTAGAACTCACAAACTGGAGCGTCTTCATCAACAAGAAATATTTCAGAGAAGTGGGACTCGATCCCGAAAAAGATTATCCAAAAACATGGGAAGAGATGATGCAAGTGAGCGAGAAGCTTGTTATAAGAGAAGGGCAGATACTCAAGAGAAGAGGCTTTGATTTTCGATATCCATACTATCTGACATTCTTCTTACCCATGGTCGAACAACTCGGTGGAGCTCTGTTCAGCGAAGATGGTAAAACAGCAATCGTGAACGACGAGGCTTGGTTAAAGGTGCTGAGATTCATGAAGGAATGGGGACCGAATGGCAAGAACTTAGGTTCTCCCACGTACACAGCTGCGAGAAAG
>JBBFME010000002.1:0-46470 GCA_037478695.1 Pseudothermotoga sp. | reverse complement strand
AATGATGATCTCTTAATGATTGTTGGCACTCCAGGTGCTTCGAGAATTCTTTCGACACTGTCTCAAATAATAGTCAACGTGATAGATTTTGGCTACTCCATAGATGAGGCTATGAAGCTTCCTAAATTCTGTTCTTATGACACTTATACAGATCTGAAGATCGAAGGAGGATTTCCTGAAGAAACGATCAAAGTCCTTGAAAAGTACTATGGGTATAAACTCGAATTGTATCCTGAACTCGATCTCTTCTTTGGCGGTCCCAACTGTATCTACAAACAGGAAGATGGCACTTATGTAGGTGTTGGATCGTTCAGGAGACAAGGCGCAGCAGCAATACCTGAAAAGTGAGGCGATGGTTGTGAGAAGGAACCTTTTGGTTTTGGCAGTTTTCTTGATCTCATGTGCCGTTTTTGCTGAGCAGTTGGTTCTCCAGCAGCCAGTGCTCATAACCTCGGCGGGGCAGAGCGCAGGTGTCACGATGATGAAAGTGCTCGCAACAAGGGCCAAACTTCAGTTTACCTTTGATACACTTGCCAAACCAGACTCACTGACCAATGATTTCAAATCAATCATAGTAGTCGTTGGAGCCAGTTCTAAAGGGCTTGGTGCAGCCGGGATAGACATAGAACAAGAGATTCAAAGAGTCACAGGGCTTGTGAACAAAGCCAAAGAGTTGGGAATAAAGATCTTGATAGCTCATATCGAAGGTCAATCGAGGCGTGGAAAAACAAGTGATCAGTTGAGTGAGTTGGTTGTCCCCTTTGCCGATCTTGTGATTGTCACCAAGGCTGGGAATGAAGACAATTTCTTTGCAAATCTTTGCGAGAAGCACGGCAAGGAACTGATCGTTGTTGACACAACGAGTGCCGTGCAAACTGTCTTGGAAAGATATTTCAAAGTTGGTGAGCAGTGATGATGAGAAGAAATTTGATCGCCGTTCTTATAACGACTGCCGCGGTGCTCAGCATCGCGGCTCCACTTTTTCACGATGTGCGCCCCGGTTATGGTGTCACTCAGGTAAAGTGGCTGAGTGACTATCACGCACCCCTGAAAGGTAGTTGGGGCGATACCAAGGTCTATGTACTCGAGGGTGAAGAACCTGGGGCAAATGTCTTGCTACTTTCTGGAACACATACAAACGAAATTGCAGGAATATTCACTTCACTGATTTTCATTGAGAGGGCCGGCGTGAAGAAGGGAAGGTTGTTCGTTATTCCTTGGGCAAACAACAGTGCTGCTACTTGGGGAAGTGTTTCTTATGATCAGCGTGAAGAAAATGTGGCTCCTCCCAGTTATATAAATTTTTCGACATCGAGTGGACCAAGAAGTGTTGTTGTCGGTTCAAGAAGGACGAACCCATACCATCAAGCTTCTGATCCAGCCACTTACACGCATCTCTCTGGACTGCAGTTTTCGGGGTACGAATCAAGAAATTTGGATAGAGTTCATCCAGGTAGGGCAGATGGAACTCTGACAGAGCAGATAAGCTTCGCTCTGTTCGAGCTCGTGAGAACAGAAAAGATAGACATGGTGGTCGATCTTCACGAAGCTGGTACTTCCTCGAGATTGGCAAACATGCTCATATGTAATCCAAAGAACCTGGATATGGGGGCTATGGTGGTTTTAGATCTTGAATTCGAAGGTGTTTATATGAAACTTGAACAATCGAGTGAAGAATTCAGAGGATTGAGTCACAGGGAATTTGGAGACCACACAAATGCACTTGCTTTCTTGATAGAAACGCCAAATCCATCTCAAGATCAAGGTTCAAAGTCTGCTTACACTCTTGAACATAGCGAATTTCCTTTGTGGAAAAGAGTCTATACACATCTCAGGACCTTCGTGAAACTCTGCGAGTACCTGAATGATTTCGTAGGTCGTGGTATGGCCTTTGAAAACCTCCCAGAAGAAGAATCATTTGATAGCGGCGAAAGATTTTTCATGATCTACAACTGATTTGGGGAGAGAAGTCGGTGCTGGAGATTGTACTTTTTTTCATCATAATCATCGCTTTCTTGGTATTGACATTCTTGAAAGTTCCCAGGGGAGTTTCCTTTTTGCTGATCTCGGCAGTTTTGCTGCTTGTTGCTGAAAGAAGGTTGGATCTTCACATCTTGATAGAAGGTGCATTTGGATATTTCGATGCCGTACTAACTGTTCTCTCGGCGATGCTGTTCATAGTTGCAATAGAAAGATCAGGTTTACTGAGTCATCTCGCGATTCTCTTGACAAATACATTTTCTTCCACACCAAGGCTACTTCTACTGTTGTCAACGTTTCTTGCAATGAGTGGTGGGATGATAACAGGATCATCGTCGGCATCTGTGCTCACCACCGGTGCTGTGGCTTTTCGAATCTTCAAAGCAATGGGATTGGACAATAAGAGATCGGGAACTTTGATTGCCATATCATCTGTACTCGGCATGATAGCACCACCTGTGAACATACAGGCGATGGTGATCTGTGAGGGAGTGGACATGCCGTATGTCGGCTTCACCTATCCACTGCTTTGGTTAACAGTCCCAATTGCGCTTCTGTCGTCCTTGGTGATCGCGGGCAAAGAGCTTCGAAAACCGAAATTTGAAGAAAAGATTGTGCTCTCGATCAAGGACGTACTTCTTTATATTCCTCTGTTGATCTTCGTAGTTCTTTCCATTTTGGATGGGCTTGGGTTCATCCGTTTGGGCTTGGTCTTCATCTTCTTTCTGAGTGCGGTTTCGACTGTATTTTTCAGTCGCAAAAGAATGAATTTTGTTGAGATTTCCTCGAAGGCCATGGAGCAGTCTCTGCCGGTTTTGTCAATACTCGTTGGCGTGGGCATGTTAATTCAAGTTATGACGCTCAGCGGTGTCAGAGGCTTGATAGTTGCAAACATGCTCTTCTTCCCGTACAGCATTTTGTTCCTGACTGTCGGGATCGGCGTACCAGCCTTTGGTGCGATTTCTTCCTATGGTGCCGCATCTGTGCTGGGAGTACCATTTCTCTTAGCTTTCCGTGGTGGTAACGACGTGTTAATAGCAACGGCGATATCTCTTTTGTCGGGACTTGGAGATATGTTACCTCCAACGGCATTGGCGAGTACCGTCACTGCACAGGTTGTCGGGCTCGATTCTTATTTCGAGATCTTCAAAAGGTCCATACCTTTTCTCACAGTCATTGGTGTGATATCAGTTTTGGTTGTAATGTATTCTCTCAGATTGGCCAGATTTTTCAACAACCCATGGTCGTTCTTTGTTACTGTTGGTTTGATACTCGGTATCTGCAGCCTTTTTGATTTGATATTCAAGAAAGAGGTGTGATGTGTTGATCACTTACATTTATATAGCGATGCTCGTTTATTTCTCGTACATCTTGGTCAGATTGGTTTTCAAGAAACCAGACAACTGGAATTGGCTCATGGCTGCGATGGTTCTAACGCCGTGGATTTTGCGAATACTCTTCGTGAAGTGAGATGAAAGGCGAATGAGAGTCCCAAAGATCATCTTCTTTTTTGTGATAACTGCACTCATGACATTCACTTCCTTTAATCATTTCAGAGCCAGTGCCAAAGTTGAAGAGGTAAAACCAGGATTGGGTGTCACTCAAATCAAGAAACTGAGTGACTATTTTCCCGAACTTCGCGACACACCCGGTGATACAGATGTTTATGTACTCGAGGGTGAAGAACCAGGTGGCTGTGCTTTGATTGTTGGAGGAACTCATCCTAACGAACCGGCTGGATACACAGCGGCTCGGGTCATTGTAGAAAACCTCACTGTGATGAAAGGCAGACTCATCGTCATACCGAGGGCAAATATCAGTGCCTTTTCACACACGCAACCATTGGAAGCTACACCAGAAAGAGTCAAATTCTTGTGGAATGGCAGAGAAATGATGATCGGTATAGGTTCGAGGTTGACTAACCCCGTACATCAATGGCCAGATCCAAGGCTTTACAGGACAGTCAATGGGCAAGTTCTCAGCGGGTCAGAGCAGCGAAATTTGAACAGAGCATACCCGGGAAATCCTCGAGGAACTCTAACAGAAAAAGTAGCGTATGCGATCATGCAGATCATAAAAACGGAGAAACCGAATATATCAATCGATCTACACGAAGCTGCACCTGAATACACTACGGTCAACGCTATTGTTGCCCACGACAGAGCAATCGATATAGCGGTCGAGGCAGCCATGATGCTTGAACTTGACGGAATTGATATAAGTGTAGAAAGATCTCCAAAAGATTTTCTTGGTCTGTCGCACAGAGAGTGGGGAGATAACTCTGAAACACTCGCATTTCTGCTAGAGGTTGCAAATCCATCACAAGGGAGACTGAGAGGAAGAACAGATGAAGAACTGGTTTTGACTGGTTTTGATGAGTTTTACCTGAGGGCGGCGAGGGCAGGCAGACTCAACGTGCCTTACGATGAAAGTGGTTTACCTCTCAGTTTGAGAGTGCACAGGCACCTGAGGACAATACAAATGATAATCGATGTCTTCAATACGTATAATCCCGAGAATTCGATAGAGTTGATTGGTTTTGAATGAATTCACTTTGCCTTTATAAACTGCTTTGCTAAACGTCTACATCGTTCCTCTGTCACCTTCGGCAAAGGTATTGGATCCCAGGGCAGGCCATATTCTGTTGTCAACTTTCTGATATTCAACAAACTCAAGATGGGTATATCGTTGTTAGCCATCAAGCCCATCATTGATTCGGCATCCAAGACCCTTTTGTCTTCTATTAATCCCGTTTGCATGGCTGCGGTAGCAGATCTACCTATGTTGACCAGACTCCCTCCGATGTTGACAAAAGCAGTGATTTGGCTGTTGCAGTTGTTCAGGTACATTTCATACAGATACTCGAGATCATCTTTGAAAGAGATCCCCTCGTAGAGTACAAAACCATACTCTCTTGCTTTGCGCCTCAGTTCGTCTTGGATCTGCTCAGGGAAATCAGTCGCCTTGTTATTTGGGCCACCATAAGTAAAGGCGAGTGGTTTTTCGAATCCGATTTCTGTCAACCATTTGAAAAGGTCAAGAACTGTGAAATCAATCAGATTTGCTCCCCATTGGGATGCACCTATCGAGCAGATCACCAATGCTTTTGCCCCTATTGCTCTGCACGCACTCATGGTGGCTACTATCAAACCAGGAAAGGAACCTGATGCACCAACTGCTACACAATCTCCCTTTTTCACACCAACATTTATGAGTAGATAACAGATCAAAGCTGCTATATCGGGATTTGTTGCACTCTTCTTTGCTTCAAGATCACCAATAGTTGTTGTCATCTCTGTGAATTCGTCGCCTATCAAGCCTGTTCTGTTTGGATCGAACAGAGGATCAATTCTGCTCGATCTCTTCTGGCTGATTATCCCAACGGTTTCTTCCATGATCGAAGATGACTTATAAAGCTCATCGATTCGAGAACATAACTTGGAGGGCATAGAATACCAAAACAAATAGGCGATTACTGAGATGACGAACCACAGAATTGCTCTTTTCATAATAACAGCACAGCCACCAATCTTATGGTCAAAGAGACAGCGATCATGGAGATTAATGTGATCAAAATGCCTTGACGTTCCATTGTATTTGCAAGTAGTCCTGGTACGATCCAGCCAACAGTCTGCAGTTCAATCGGTTGCAAATCAGTCAAGAGTGTACTCTGCCTGAAGAACGATGTGAAGAACACAGACAGAAGTATAAAGAGTATGAAGCGTCTTCTCGAGTACAAAAACAAGTACCTACGCAGTATCTTATAAACAATGAGGCAGGCGAGTGAAATCATTACTGTAGACAGAATTCTAAGAGGTTGATCCACATAGAACGAAAGCCACACCGGCACGACTATGCCGCCTGCGTAAAAACCAGTGAACTCCACGAAAAAAGCCGAAATCAAGATGCCTATGGTTGCAATCTCAAACATCTTTCACTCTCCTGCAATTGATCAATCAGTTTCAGTCCCACACCAGCAATATTACCAAAACCGAAAACAACTGTCTGCGGATCTAATCTCTCGATTTCATCGAGTATGGTTTCTGGTTTCACTGGCAGGCATCTTGAATCTTTGATCCTTCTCGCGAACAACACGTTGTCTGGTCCTGTCACATATAGTCTTTCGAAGGGAAACCACGTTTTCATTTGCTTCAACCACTGAAGTGTTCTATCAACTCTGTCTGATCTGAGGTTTAGAATGCCCACGAACTTTGAACTTGATAAACCATTGTGCGCCAAAAACTCCTTTGCCATATTGAAGACTCTGATGGTAGAATCTGGATCGTTTGCTGCAAAACCGTTTACGAAGATCACACCGTTGTGGAGCTTCCAACACCTGAGCGCTCCTATATCACCTGATGCCTTCCTTAGACTGTCTTTCGTCTTTTCTTTCAACCCTAAGAACTCACTGACTGCATAAGCTAAGGCTAAATTTTCATCAAACTCGATATAATCAACAGGTTTTGGTACCTCATTTCGTACTTCTACTTCAATCACCTTGCATTTCTTCTTTTTGAGAACTTCTATTGATGAACTATCGAGATTTCCCTTTAAGGTTATCACCGTTGAATTGAAATTACACACCGAGACGATGTTTTTCCTGACTTGATCGATAGTATTTCCAAGTTCTTGCACGTGGTCTACACAGAGATGGGTTATCACTACGATATGTGGCTTCAAGATATTTTGAATCTCACAACGGAGAATCTCCGGACTCACACTCATTGTCTCACTGACAAAGCTATCGACGCCTTGGTTCTTGGCGGTTCTTAACAACACTCTGATCTGCTCTGTGACCGAAGGTTTTCTTTTTCTTTTGATGATCTCTTCTTCTCCGTTAGGATAGATGAGAAAAGCTCTTGAACCGGTTACCTTCCCCAAAACTCTCATTCCGCTTTGTTTCAAAGCAAGGGTTATAAGGCGTGTGACACTCGACTTACCGCGCACACCTGTGACGGCTATTCTCAGCTTTATACGATTTCGAACGCGACAGGCATAGATAGCCTCATAGACTAAGAAGCTTATGAAGATCACAGAACAGATCAAAGCGACCAACACTGTTGATCTCCTCGCAGTTTAAGTCTATTTTTACACATCCACCAACGCACCAAGAAATTGGCTCTTGTACAACTGCGCGTAAAAACCATCTTTTTGCAGCAGTTCTTTGTGTGTTCCCTTTTCTATTATCTTACCTTCGTTCATCACCAAAATCAGATCGGCATTTCTAATCGTCGAAAGTCTGTGCGCAATGATGAAACTCGTTCTGCCTTTCATGAGTTCGTCCATCGCTCTTTGAATGTAGATCTCTGTGAGTGTGTCGACATTGCTCGTCGCTTCGTCTAAGATCAAGATATCTGGATTGGCTAAGAATGCCCTTGCAATAGTTATGAGCTGTTTTTCTCCATAGGATATATTCGTGGCTTCTTCGTTGATCACAGTTTCATAACCATCTGGCAGTGCCATGATGAAGTGATGTGCTTGAGCCATCTTTGAAGCTGCGATTATTTCCTCTTCAGTTGCATCTTCTCTACCGTAAGCGATGTTTTCTCTTATCGTGCCGTTGAACAACCAGGTGTCTTGTAGAACCATCCCAAAACACTTTCTAAGGCTGTTCTTTTGGATATCTCTTATATCAGCACCATCGAGTTTAATGCTGCCTTTTTGAATCTCGTAGAATCTCATCAACAGATTCACAAGAGTAGTCTTACCTGCACCGGTTGGACCAACTATTGCGATCCTCTGGCCGCTCTTAACTTCCAAGTTCAGATCTTCTATCAAAGGCTTTTCTGGAAGATAGCTGAAGTAAACTTTCTCGAAGCCAATTTCTCCCTGCGCTTTTTCAATCTTTACCGCGTCTGCTTTTTCTGGCTCTTCTTCTGGTTCATCGAGTATCTCAAAGATTCTCTCGGCTGCAGCGACAGTTGATTGTATCAAGTTGGCTATATTGGATATCTGAACGATTGGTTGTGTGAACTGCTGAGAGTACTGTATAAACGCCTGAACATCTCCTATGGTTATAGCCCTTTTTGTGACCAAGATTCCGCCGACCACAGAGACCAACACATATCCAAGATTTCCTATAAATCTCATCAACGGCATTATCATACCAGAGAGGAACTGCGCTTTATGGCTCGCATCGTAGAGTTGATCGTTTATCTTCTCAAACTTCTCGATAGATTCTTTTTCCTTTAGAAAGGCTTTCACAACCACATGCCCTGCGTAGACTTCTTCAGTGTGACCGCTGAGTTCTCCCAAATGTTTTTGTTGTCGACTGAAGTATTTGTGAGAATACTTTGCGATGAAAACAGTTGCGATTATGCTCAGCGGTAGTGTGAGAACGGTTACCCCAGTGAGAAGTGGGCTTATCGTCAACATCATTACTGTGACACCGACTATCGAAACAATCCCAGAAACGAACTGAACAAAGCTCTGTTGGAGTGTGTTGCTTATCAGATCGACGTCGTTTATAACTCGGCTGAGTATTTCGCCATGTGTTTTCGAATCGTAGAACCTCAGTGGCAATCTTGTGAGTTTTTCAGATATATCTTTTCTCATTTTCATCACGATCTTCTGTGAGACGCCTGCCATGATGTACTGTTGTATGTAATTGAGTAGCGCACTTACTATGTACAGAATACTCACTTGGATCAAGATCTTTGCAACGTAGGAAAAGTTTATTCCCGCATTTGGTAGACGGAGCATCTTAGCCATAATGCCACGGAAGATTTCCGTCGTTGCCCTACCGAGAATCTTTGGAGCAAAGATCGTCAAAACAGTTGCCGTTATGGTTATTGCAAGCACTATGATGATGGCGATCAGATACGGTCTTAGGTATGCCACAAGTCTCTTGAGTGTACCTTTGAAATCTTTAGCCTTCTCTGCAGGTCTTGCAAGTAATGGCCCTCCTGGAGTTGGTCCTCTGTTTGGCATTGGTCTGAACTGTGGCGTTTGTCTTTTTTCATCTGCCATTGAGCTCACCTCCAACTGCTTCTTCTTCTGAAATCTGCGATAGAACTATTTCTCTGTAGACTTCATTCGTCTGCATGAGTTCTTTGTGTGTTCCTATTCCTTGAATTCTTCCATCTTTCAAGACTATAATTTGGTCTGCATGCATGATCGTTGCAACTCTCTGTGCGACGATAATCACAGTGGCGTTCTTTGTTTCTTTCAACAGCCTTGTTCTAACCTTCGCATCTGTTTTGAAGTCCAACGCAGAAAAAGTGTCGTCAAAAAGATATATTTTCGGTTTACCTGCAATCGCACGGGCTATTGAGATTCTCTGCTTCTGCCCACCAGAAAGGTTGGTTCCACCTTGAGCGATGACTGTGTTCAGACCATCGGGCATCCTTTGAGCAAACTCATTCACTTGGGCTATCTCAGCCGCATTGTATATGTCTTCATTTGTCAGTTCATTTCTCCCAAATCTGATGTTATCTGCTATAGTGCCAGAAAAAATGATCGCCTTTTGAGGTGCATAACCTATCATCTTGCGAAGTTTTTCTAAACTGATTTGACGTACATCCACACCGTCTATCTTCACAGCACCTTCTGTGACGTCGTAGAATCTGAGTATCAAATTGAGTATCGTCGTCTTGCCAGAGCCAGTGCTACCAATGATGGCCGTCACTTTCCCAGGCTCTGCCATGAAGCTGATATTCTCGAGGGCAGCTTCCTTGGCTCCAGGGTAATGAAAGCTAACCTTTTCAAACTCTACAACACCTTGTCCAACCGGATCGATGGGATTTTCTGGTCTTTGTATCTTCGGTTGTGTGTTCAAGACCTCAACAACTCTCTGTGCAGAAACAGAGGCACGAGGCAGAAAGACGAAGATTAAAGAGATCATCACGAAAGAAAAGAGAATCTGCATTACGTACTGCATAACTGCCATCATTGAACCAACCTGCAATTTTCCCAAATCTATTTGCTTTGCACCAAACCATATCAACGCGACAACGGTGAAGTTCATCACTATCATCATGATGGGAAAGATTATCGCTCCTATTCTGTTCACTTTCAAGGCTGTTTGAGTTAGATCTTCATTTGCTCCTTCAAATCTTTTCTTTTCAAAATCCTCTTTGTCAAAAGCTCTTATAACTCTTATGCCAGTCACTCTCTCTCTGAGAACTAAGTTCAGTTTGTCTATTTTCTTTTGCATGCTTTTGAAAAGCGGCATAGTTTTGCTGAAGATGAAGTACATCGCGACCAGTGCAATGGGCACAGTTACCAACAAGATCATTGTGAGTTTTGCATCCTTTGAAACTGCCATCACTATACTACCGACGGCAACTATCGGTGCTCTTATGACCATTCTCTGTATCATCACCAATGCCTGTTGTATCTGGGTTATATCGTTTGTAGTTCGGGTGATCAACGACGCTGTACTGAATCTGTCTATTTCTTCAAGCGAAAAACTCTCTATCTTTTTGAACAGATCTCTTCTCATATCTGTTCCAGCAGCCATAGCAGATTTCGCAGAGGTGTAACTCATCAAAATGATTGCCAAGACTTGGACGAGCGACACGAGCAACATCTTGCCACCTACTTGCCATATGTAATCGACATTGCCTCTTGTGATACCTTTATCGACGATTTGAGCAGCAAGGTCTGGCAGATACAAAGTCACATAAGAATCTACTATGACCAGTAGAATAGTTACGATCACTAACCAACTGTATGGTTTTAGATACTTGAAGACTTTACTCATGGCACCACTCCTTTGCGTGCTTTCTCAGGTTTGCAATTACACGATCCAGCAAGGTTGTCAACAAATGCTTTTCGTCTTCGGAAAAACCCTCTGTGGCTATTTGCTCCACCCGATTGGTCTCTTTGCGCAGAATATCGCATATGCCTCTACCCTTTTCAGTCAGATAGACTCGTTGCAGCCGCCTGTCCTTTTCGTCTGGTTTTCTTTCCACCAAACCTGCGTTTTCCATTCGTCTGAGCATTATTGCCACGGTTGCTGGTCTGATGTTCAATTTCGCGGCTATCTCGTTTTGACTGATGCCTTCGTGTTTTTCAACAACCATGAGCATGGGTGGTTGACCTGGATGAACATCTCTGTGTTCGAGTTCTCCCTGCAAAATGCGAAAGTGAAGCCTTTGAATGATGAAAAATCTCTTGAACAGAGGCTCTTCTCCCATTCCAAAACCTCCTATACTTTTACATCTAAATATTAGATGTCTATATAATACTACCCAGTTGTTGCGAGGTCAATCGCTTTAAAGAGAAAGAAACAATCGCGGTTGTATAATGAAACATAGGTGATCAAAGATGATAGAATTTTTGGGAAAGACGATAGAGTGCAGTTGTGGAAAGGTTCATCAAGTACCTCAGATCGAGATACTCTGCGAAGAAGGTCTTTCAGAAAAAATCACAGAATTCTTCGATGACGCGTTTTTTGTCGCCGATCAAAATACCTCTTCACTCGCAAAGTTGCCAAAAGGGAAAAGATCAATCTTCAAAGATGAAGAAAGAACCTTGGCTACCATGCAAAACGTGAAGGTACTCATGGATTTTTTGTCAGATAAAGAGTACAAAGAGTTGGTGGCGATTGGTTCTGGTAGTCTTACCGATATTGTGCGATATTCTGCATATCTCTTGAAGAAAGATTTTTCTTGTTTCCCGACAGCACCATCGGTCGATGCGTACACCTCTTCTGTTGCTCCACTGATCGTTGACGGTGTGAAGAAAACTTTGGATGCAAAGATACCAAAGAAGATCTTGATCGATCCTGAGACGATTGTGAATTGCCCTATCGATCTGCTCAGAGCAGGTGTCGGGGACATATCGGCAAAAGTTGTGGCAAGACTCGATTGGATTTTGTCAAACTATCTGACAGGTGAGTACATCTGCGACTTTGTCTGGGATGATCTGAAAGACTCAGTGAAAGAGGTTCTCACAAAGACTGAGAAAATCCTTCAAAGAGACAAGCGGGCTGTTCTTGAACTGATGAAGGCTCAGTTGATCTCGGGGCTGAATATAACGATAATGAAAAACTCAAGACCTGCCTCAGGTGCAGAACATCTCATCTCTCACGTGCTTGAAATGTATCAGGAGATCAGAGGAAAAGTTCCGCTCTTTCATGGTTTACAGGTTGCGATTGGAACTTATATCTCTATGAAGGCGTACGATGCCCTCTTTGATGAGGTTCACCTCAAAAAGAGTTCTTTGTCGCAAGGATTTAGGAGAAAACTCTTACTCGACTTTTTTGGCGAGCAGATAGCCGATGAGTTTGAAGCTGTCTATGCAAAAAAGAAGAAGATTGAAAGTATTGATCTGAAGCGGATCAGAAAACTTTTGCAAGATCTCTATTTTCAGTACCGCCCATTACTCGAAAGATCTTTGCTCGATATGGGCGTTAAGGAACTTCTTTCAGGGTACGACAAGAACTTTCTAAAGCAAGTGATAATCGTCTCGAACATGATCAGAGATCGATACACCATCCTCGATCTTTACGACCAATTGCAGATACTCAATGCTTTCTGTGAATGGCTTTTTGACCAACTCTGAGCAAAAGTCACGGAGGTGGAAAAATGGAAAAGTTGAGAATAGCTCTTGCACAGATCAACACCACAGTGGGAGATATTGAAGGAAACGCGAAGAAGATCGTCGAAAGGATTGATATGGCAAAAGAAATGGGAGTCGATGTGGTTGCCTTCCCAGAACTTGCACTGACAGGTTATCCACCAGAGGATTTGCTTTTCAAACCTCATTTTGTGCTTAAGAACAAACAGATGTTGCAATACATCGCACAACATGTACCAGAATCGCTTGTTGCAATCGTTGGTTTCGTCGATGAAGAAAGTGATATATTCAACGCGGCAGCTGTGCTGCACGATGGAAAGACTTGCGCGGTATACCACAAGAACTATCTGCCGAACTATGGCGTCTTCGATGAACTTCGTTATTTTCAGCAAGGCGATAAGGCGTTGGTAGTTCTTTTGGACGATCTTAGACTTGGCATAACGATCTGTGAAGACATCTGGTATCCTGGCGGACCTGCAAGGTTGGAAACTTTGGCGGCCGATGCACAACTGTTGATCAACATATCTTCTTCACCGTATCATTCTGGAAAACTCGCTTGGAGAGAGAGAATGCTCTCTGTGCGCGCGAATGACAATTCAGCGATAGTCGCATACGTCAATCTGGTCGGAGGCCAAGACGAGCTGATCTTCGATGGCGCGAGTTTGATTTTAGACGAACAAGGTGAGGTCATCGCCAGGGCAAAACAGTTCGAAGAAGACTTTTTGGTAGCAGATCTCGATCTAACGAACGTGGAAAGGTCCAGACTGAGGGATCCACGCCGAAGGCGCGACAAGTTGGCTCTAAGCAAAGAAGTTCTTGAGAGAGTACAGGTGGTGAAGGTGCCTTTCAAAAAGAGAACTTCACAACCTCCGATTGAGCAACGTACAGAAAAACACTTAGACCCCGTAGCCGAGGTTTACCAGGCATTGGTCGTAGCCACTCGCGATTACATGAACAAAAACAAAATGACCGACGCGGTCATAGGCCTCAGTGGCGGTATGGACAGTTCACTCGTCTGTTGTATAGCTGTGGATGCACTTGGCCCAGATCACGTAACAGGTGTATTGATGCCCGGTCCATATTCCTCAGATCACAGCGTCGAAGATGCGAAAATATTGGCTGAAAATCTGAAGATCAAATATCTGGTTGTGCCGATAAACGACATCTTCCAAAGCTTCCTGAAAACCCTGAAGCCTGTTTTCAAAGATCTTCCTTTCGATGTCACAGAAGAAAACTTACAGGCACGCATTCGTGGAATGATCTTGATGGCCCTATCCAACAAGTTTGGTTGGCTTGTGTTGACAACCGGGAACAAGAGTGAAAGCAGCACGGGCTACTGTACCTTGTACGGTGATACAGCTGGTGGCTTTGCGGTTATAAAGGACGTTTACAAAACCCTCGTCTACGACTTGGCAGAGTACGTGAACAGAAAGGCGAAGAAAGAGATCATACCGCGCAGAGTGTTCACCAAGGCTCCAAGTGCCGAGTTGAGACCGAATCAGACCGACCAGGACAAACTGCCTCCGTATGAATTGCTCGATGCCATACTGAAAGCCTATGTAGAAGAAGACAGAAGCGTAGCAGAGATCATCTCTATGGGTTATGATGAATCGACAGTTCGCAAGGTCGCCTGGATGGTTGAAAGCAGTGAATACAAACGTCGCCAGATGGCACCTGGTCCCAAGATAACCCATCGGGCCTTTGGTAAGGACAGAAGACTTCCGATAACCAACTATTTCAAAGAATGGGAAATTGGAAAATGAAAAAGGGCGACGTAAGTCGCCCATTTTTCAAGCGGTCTTAGAGGTGAAATTGAAGTTTCTAACTTTCATGAAAGGAGCCACCGCAGGGAAGTATTCACCGCTGGTTGACTCAATTTCCTTTGAAATTGCCTCGATGTTCTGCGTGAACTCAAAGAACTTCACGTTGAATCTCATGTTCTTGATAGCTCTCGTCAGTTGACCCTTTTCGATTAAGAACGTGCCATCTCTGGTCATTCCGGTGAACATCGCTTCGTATGGATCGACGACGTTCATGTAGTGAAATCTGTTGACATAAATGCCACGATCTACTTCGGAGATGATCTTCTCAACAGGTGTGTCTCCTCCATCAATGACGAGGTTTGCAGGTATTGCGAAATCGAGATCTTCGAGTGAGAAGGTATGGCCTGTGGCTTTCTTGTTGAATCTGAGGGCTGCACCGTGTGAGTAGAGCACGTTCTTGAAGACGCCATTTTCTATCAACGGAGTTTTCTCTCTTTTCTTGCCACACACGTCGTAAACGAGTGGTACTTGCATTGTATTGGTTGGATCATCATAGACACTCAGATTTGCTGGACCTATTTTTTGCCCGAGAAATCTCACCGATGGACTCATCTTCAGTTCGTGCATATAGCCATTTGTGCAGACATAAGAGAAGTAGAAGAACAGATCGCTGACAGCTTCTGGACCAAGCACAACGGTGTACAAACCTGGATCGACCTCGACTTGGTTCTTTGATTTTCTCGCAAATTCAATCGCTCTGTTTATCTTCTTGTCGACATCGAGATCTTTATAGCCTCTTGCCGTTGAGGAGACATAGCCACTGCCAGAATTACTCAGTGCGACGAAATTGAAACTCGCACTCGAATAAGCTTGATACACGAACATGCCATTCGAAGAGATGACAGCATTTTCAGCTATATTGTCGCTCACATAACCAAAGGCTTGAACATCTTCTCCTGCTGTTTTTACTATCTTGTCGAAAATCTGCGCTCTGTCTTCAGCATTGGCGTTTTTCACAGAGTCACAGATATTCTCAACTGGATATCCGATCGAGACATCTGGAAGCTTGAATTGGTAATCCAAAGGAGTTGAGTTCTCAAGCATCTGCTCGAGCTTTTTTCTCGTCTCCTTCAGCCCGTTGATTGATAGATCGTTGCTCGTGGCAACAGCTACTTTGTTGTCCTTCGTAGCCAAAACACTTATAACACTTTTTTTCTCGAGAACATTTTGGTGAATCTCGCTGTTGGCAAATCTGGTTAAAGCGCTTTCTGTGTTTGAAACGACGCTCAGAAATTTCAAGCCAACAAAGTGTTCGTTCATCAATCTGAAGAGGTTTCTGTAGAAGTTTTCAGTCTTCATTTGTTAACACCTACCTTTACCCCTCTGAATCTTGCCGGCGATGTGCCATGTCCCACGTACATAACCTGCATTGGCTGACCTTTTCCGCAGTTTGGAACACCCCACACATGCCAGAATTTTTCGTTCGCAACACCATCGCATCTGTTCCAGAACTTTGGAGTGATATCGAAGTACACAGGATTTTTGAAGATCTTTCCAGTCAGCTTGCCACCTTTGATTTCATATGCGATCTCCGTGGCGAACTGAAAGTTCAGTCTCAGATCGTCTATCGACCAACTCTTGTTTGTGTCCAGCAAAAAGCCATACTCTATACCAGATATCAGTTCATCCAATGTGTATTTGCCCGGCAAGAGATTTATGTTTGTCATCCTTATGATTGGAAGATGAGACCAGCTGTCGGCTCGTGCGGCACCGTTTGACCTCAACCCCAATTCAGCAGCAGTCTCTCTGTTCATCAAATAACCCACAAAAAGGCCCTCTTTGACGATGTACGATCGCTGTGCTTCCACACCTTCATCGTCGTAACCAAAACTACCCAAGCCACCGGGAATTGTCGCATCTGCGGTGATCGTCACATACTCGCTGCCGTACTTGAGGTTGTTCAATTTGTCTAAAGTCAGAAAACTCCCACCTGCAAAACTGAGTTCTGAACCCATCACCCTGTCGAGTTCTATTGGATGACCACAAGATTCGTGTACTTGTAAGGCGAGCTGATTGCCGCTTATGATGATATCGTACTCTCCTGGTTCAATCTCTGGGGCTTTGACAAGCTCTGTGACTTCTTTTGCGATCTTCGGTGCGTGCTCAATCAAATTCATCTCTTCGACAAACTCCCAACCTCTTGTTGAATGATCGCCTCCGAAACTTGCCGGGTAAGATCTGGTTTGAAAGCCTTCTTCAGAAACTGCCTGCGCGGTCATCCCAGCGCCGGAGACTACTATCTGCTGTTGAATTTCAGAGCCTCCAGAACTCACAAAGACTTTGTTGATCTTTCTGAAGAGCATAGAGCCTGTTGAACGCACAACGCCTTCGACTTCCTTTGCCTTCAAAGTTGCATTTTTCAAAATCTCGATCTTTTCTCTTTCTGAGACCTCAAATGGATCTTTCTGGTACGGAGATTTGAAGTTACCTTTGTGTACTGGTTCTTGAGCGAGCTTGACATCTCTTTTTGCACGCTTGTTAGACGCTTGAGCGATCTCAAGAGCACGATCTGCAATCTTTTCTAATGCTGATTCACCACGTTCATCTGTGGCTGCAAAACCCCAGCCATTCTCAAACAAAACCCTGACACCTGTTCCACAATTGAAGCTGTTCGTCAGTGTTTTGAGAGTGCCGTTTTCAACAAAAATTTCCTGCTGAAGGTGTTCCTCATACCTTATGTCTGCGTACCTCGCCCCCTTGGAATTCAAATAATGCAGAATCTTCTGTAGTCTTTCTTGCACGATTTAGCCTCCTTTCGAGAAACCAGAAAGCAGGGAATCAATCCCTGCTTTCCTCGTCTGTTTCGATTATATCGTGTATTGCCCTTTCGATGTTCTCTGTGCTGACCTTTTGACCAGACTGTAGTATCGTCAGAGCGGCTTTTATTACTAAGATGCGCGGATAACGTTTGAGCAGCTTCTTGATCGGGTCGAGTTTCATTACTTCGACTTCCAAGGTAATCACCATCCTTCAGGCCCTTGACAGTCTCAAGGGCTGGATGTATAATGTTCACTGGTCGCGGGCTCGTAGCTCAACTGGTAGAGCGCCCGGCTCATAACCGGGCGGTCGGTGGTTCGAGTCCACCCGAGCCCACCAGAATTTCCCACCTTTATATTTTAACATTGATTGTGAAATTTGTAAAGTTTCCAAATCCCATTTCATTCCACATTGAGCCTCTAATAGTGCTTTGTGAAAAGTCATCTCATCTTGGCACTCTCTGTTTCATGAGATCACGACACTACCACTTAGAAAATTTCAACAGAACAGTTTGCTCTTCAAAGCCGAAAAATGATTATGAACTACATTCAACAGGTTTTAGACTAAGTCATCAGCAATTGCGACGATTGATATCAGACCATGCAATCTGCACAACTCCATAGGCGTGAACTCAAATTCGTTTTTTCAGAGTAAGTCAAACGAAGAAATAAGAATCCATAATCATCAGAAAATGGAAGTATCAAGTGAATAATTCTAATTTTTTTCTAATGAAATCTGTTGTAGAATAGTTTCACAAACCCAAAGGAGGGATATCTATGGCAAAGGTGTTTTTCTGTGTGGTCGCTGTCTTGCTGAGTAGTCTGCTCCTCGCACAAACACAAATGACACCAGTAAAGCCCGGCATCGCCAACATTCCTTTCCTACCATTGTTGACCACGATGAATCAGAATGACATCATTGGCCCTTATGGCTCTGTTTGGAAAATTTATTGGGATGGCTGGGAAGGAGAACTCGTTTTGTTCAAAGGAGGAACAGGTTATATCAAGAGTTCTGACGGAAACAAGTATAACTTGACCTACAGCATTTTGCGAAATCCACAAGACTCAGTCTCTGGAATGACTGGCCCAGGTTACACCGGAAAGAACAGCAACATTGGACACAGAATAGTCTTCTTGGTCGATTTTGCGAACACAGCCAACAACACTCAAGATGACCAAAGATTCGATGGCTACATCTTCACTCAGACTATCAAAAATGCACCAAAAAGGGCTATGGCAGGCATAACTTGGTGGGATGGGATACCATTTGGTTTCTACGCAATTTACTGGTACGATGTACCAGGCTAAAGCTTTGCTGCAACACAGACTGCATCAAGTTTCTGTCGGCGAATCATGAGAAGGTGGGCATCTGCCCACCTTTTTCATTAGCATACGAAAGAGTTGATACACAAACGCAACCGTCCATCTAAAAAGTAGATCAGTTCTATATCTTGGCTATTGGAGCTTAGTGTTTTCTTATTTGGTTGCCACTTTTTGTCACAAAATTAGTCCAAAACTGAGATCAGAACGTAGCTTAGATAATTTCTTGAATTCTAACGACTTCGTATTATATATAACGGAAGGCGCCAACCAACCAAGATCTTGGTGAAAGAATCACCCCGTAAAGTTGGCATAGGTCTAATCTCTTGTTAGACGAAGGTCTTTTATTGAATAAGGTTCATCTTTTTTAGAATCAACAGATTTCGCAAAACACATGTTTTAGGCGCTGAATTTGTGAATAGACTGTCGAAAGCAATTTCGATAGCTATAATTTGATGAATCAAGCTATCGTATAACTTCTTGATATCTGAATCTGCCATCTTCCAGCAGAATGTGAACACAGTTGTGATCGTCGTTCAGAGATCAGAGAATCAATGGAAAGACTGTTGCAGGCGGAATGATCTCGAGGAACTTTCATAGAACTGCTCGTTAACTTCAAAAAGAATATCTCTCAGAGCTTCTCAACCTCACTAATGTCTCTTGAATGAAAAGATTTAGTGGTTTAACGATATCTTAGAAAGAACTCAGACAATAGTAACTGATAACTGAATGATCAACACCATGTTTTTAGGGGATATGTTTTAGCTAACACAGGTTTTTGCAGGATCTTCAAAAATGAATGTATCTTCTTTGGTGACTGTAGCTCAAGCATCCCAATATCAAGTTCCATTAGTGGGATCCCAAACTGAGAAAAACAGAACAACCAAAAATGTTGGAAGATTATCAATGATCGCTTTTCTCATTTTTCGATCTCGTCATGACAAAACTGCTGAAAAAGATTCATTGAACGTAGTTTGCTTTACTTTTTGCATTGGTCATCTCAAAATCACTATATTTTTTCATGTCAAAGCGGGTAAATGCCCGCCTTTTGCTTTTTGTGGGAAATCACATACAGCCATGACCGATATCTTAGTTCTGTGATTGGCTTTGTATTGATCAATTTTACGGTTTCTTCTAACTTCTCTTAAACTGCTATCTCTGTAGAACCATCTCATATGCTTTCCTTTTACCGGTGATCTTGGTTGAGTGCTTTAATAACTTGGGGTTCACCAAAAAAAGAGTTTTGACAAGAAAAACATTGAAAACAATGGGAAGAATTCATTTTCATAAGACCATCACCGATATTCACAAAATTCTACCGTTTTACCTCAGAAAATCCCCATACGTGTGCCTTGCTCGACTGTGTAAACTGTGCTAATCTTGAAGCAAGAGCTTCATTCAATAACATAATGAAGCTTTTCCTTCAGAGGAGGTGTAGTTTAATGAGAAGATTGTCTGTTCTTCTCCTGATTTTGGTAACAGTTTTCGTTTTGGCAGCCTACCCAGACAAACCTATCACCTTCATTATTCAAGCGGCTCCTGGTGGTGCATCGGATATGACATCGCGCACTATCACAGCGATTGCTCAAGAAATCCTCGGTGTACCCATCACTTGTACTAACATTACGGGGGCCTCTGGAGCCATAGCGATGAAAAAGCTTCAGACGAGCAAACCAGATGGATACACCATGGGCTATGTTCCTGTTGAACTCTCGATGGTCAAAGCACTTGGGTTTGCCGATTTTGGTCCAGAGGACTTTGATTTGCTCATGAGAATCATGGTCATTCCAGCAGCCGTTACGGTCAGATCGAATGCACCTTGGAAGACCATTCAAGAGTTCATCGATTATGTCAAGTCCCATCCTGGTACAGTAACGGTTGGAAACTCAGGCCCTGGTTCAATATGGCATATCGCGGCACTGAGTCTTGAAAAGGCAATAGGGACAAAATTAGTGCATGTACCTTTTGATGGTGCAGCCCCTGCGGTTGCGGCTTTAATGGGTGGTCACATCACTGCTGTTACAGTCAGCCCAACAGAAGTTAGATCAGGCGTGGAATCTGGACAACTCAGAATACTCGCAGTTTTGAGTGATGAAAGATCCCCACTCTTCCCAGATGTACCAGCTTTGAAAGAACTGGGCTATGACGTCTCGGTTGCAGCATGGGGAGGACTCGCATTACCTAAAGGGGTTGATCCACAGGTATACAAAACACTTGCAGATGCTTTCAAGAAAGCATACGATAGCGAAGAATTTCAGAAGTTCCTGAAAGACAGAGGAATGACTCCGGCTTATTTAGATGGTGAACAATTCAAAGCTTTTGCCATAGCCCAGTACAACATGTACATGGAGTTCATACCAAAAGCACTCGGAAAATGAGTGATTGGCTGCCTTTCTGGGCAGCCAATTTCACTGTGAGGAGTGTTGAGAATGAAAGATCTGATTTTCTCTGTTGTGATGCTCATTTTTTCTGTTCTTCTGCTAATTGAGGCTTCGAAACTGCCTGAAGGCATTGGAGCTCTGCCTGGACCTGGTTTCTTTCCGACTATCATTGGGATAGTCATACTGATCCTATCAACGATTTTGTTGACAACTGTTGTGTACAAGATGATTAAGAAGATGGGAGTTTCTAAATTTCAGGGCGACTGGGTGCGTACTCTTCTATTCATGGGAATTCTCTTTGGATACGCTGGATTTTGGGGCAAGGGAAATTTCTTTATCAACACGGCGATCATGACCTTTTCTCTGCAGATCATCTCTGGATCAAAATGGTTTAAAGCACTGATTGGTTCACTGTGTCTTGCCGGTAGTATCTATCTTCTTTTTGACAAAGTTTTTCATGTACTTTTGTTTTAAGAGGGTGGTCTAATGCAACAGTTTATACAAGGTTTCAGTCAAGCCGTTGAACCAACTGCGATTCTGTATCTTCTAATAGGCACCTTTTCAGGTCTTTTGATTGGTACTCTACCTGGTTTAACTGCAACGATGGCGGTTGCGATCTTGATTCCGTTGACTTTTTGGTTGCCACCGAATTGTGGTTTAGCAATGCTTGTGGGTGTGTGGAATTCTGCGATTTTCTCCGGTGGCATCTCGGCTATTTTGATAAACACCCCTGGTACTCCTGCTTCAATTGCTTCTACATTTGATGGCTACAAGCTCACTCAAAAAGGCATGGCAGGCTTAGCTCTTGGAATAAACGTTCTGTATTCCTTTCTTGGCGGGATCTTAGGTGTGATTGCTCTAATCTTAGTAGGTTTTCCTTTAGCGAGGTTTGCACTCTCTTTTGGACCAGCAGAGTACACTGCTCTTGCGATCTTTGGATTGTCGACGATGGTAGCGGTGTCTGGCAAATCTATCGTCAAAGGATTAATCGCCGGCTTTCTGGGTTTTGCCATATCTCTGATTGGATTGGACCCGATTTTTGGATCTGAACGTTTTACCTTTGGAAAGATGGAGTTGCTCAACGGAATTTCTTTCGTACCTGTGATGATAGGACTTTTTGGAATAGGCGAAGTTTTCTACCAAATTTTCGTCAAAAGTGGCTCAGTGCGTGTGGAATCTCCAAAGCAACTTGGACGAGTTCTCCCAACTCTCAAAGAAATCAAAAAACTGACGCCCGTTACTTTGCTGTCGTCCTTGATAGGCATTGTGATAGGCGTTATACCAGGTGCGGGTGCAGATATAGCTGGTTTGATTGCTTGGGATCAAAGCAGAAAGATTGCAAAGAACCCTAAGGAATACGGCGAAGGTTCTATTGAAGGATTGGCAGCGTCAACAACGGCGAACAACGCTTGTCTTGGTGGTGCACTCACTACCATGATGGCACTGGGACTACCTGGCGATGCTGTGACTGCCATACTCATTGGCGCTTTCATCATGTACGGCGTGCAACCAGGTCCTGTCATGTTTCGTGACAACGCTTCGTTCGTGTACATGGTCATAACTCTAATGATACTTGCCAATCTCGCTTTCCTCGCGGCGGGATTCTTTGCATCGAAGGCGCTAACGAAGTTTCTATCTCTGCCACAGAGTTTTATTTGGACGACAATAATCGCATTATCTCTGATTGGTAGTTATGCCATAAACAACAGTTTTCTCGATCTTCTCATAGCAATTTTTGCAGGTGTTGCGGGGTTCTTCTTCAGATTACTTGAGGTACCGCTTGGTCCGATTGTGCTTGCTTTGATACTCGGGCCCATGGCAGAAGCGAACTTGAGAAGAGCTCTGATTCTCAGTGGAGGTAAGTTCTCAATCTTTCTCACAAAGCCCATATCACTGGTTTTGTTACTGCTCTCAGTTTTCACGCTGATATCGACATCGCTGAAAAGAAAACAATCAAAATAGGAGATGATCGACTTGCTGGAGATTCTTGAAAGAACCAAGATACTCATCGTCGTTCGCGGTTTGAACAAACTACAGACCTTAAGGTTGTGCGAGTTGCTTTTAAAGAACGACCTAAGATGTGTTGAGATCAGTTTCTCAGATGAAGATGCGCACGAAGTTCTGAAAGCAGTGAAAAAACAATTTGGTGATGAACTTTTCCTCGGGGCTGGGACTGTTTTTGACAAAAGGACATATGCAAAGGCGATCAAGACTGGAGCCAGCTATGTGCTCAGTCCTGGATTTAGCAAGATCGTTGCGGATCTGTCCAAGAAAGATGGCATACCCTACATACCAGGTGTTTACACTCCGACAGATGTTCAGTTAGCTTATACTGAGGGTTTTACGCTTGTGAAATTGTACCCAGCAGATATTGATGGACTGAGGTTGTTGAAATCCTATCGTGGGCCATTTCCCCAAATGAAGTTCATGCCATTTGGAGGTGTAACACCAGAAAACATTGCCGCTTACTTTGCTTCAGGTGCTGTAGCAGTTGGTGTAGGTTCATATATAACTAATAAGAGTTTACTCGCCTCAGACGATCTTTCAGAACTTTCGAAGCGAATTGAAGCAATAAGGTTCTGCGTAGGTGACTGAAATGGATGTCGCTGTAGATATAGGTGCTACGAAGACTTTGGTAGTCTTTTTCAAGAATAATGAGATAGAACCTTTCAAGACCTTGCAGTTCTATACTGAACCTGAAAGAGGAACAGCATCGCTTTTTGAAAAACTCAGTTCAGCGTTGAACGAATACAAAGATCAAATCGAACTCTGGGGAGTTTCAACTGCCGGTGCAGTAGATGAAAATGGAACAGTGCTTTGGTCTCCAAATCTTGGCTGGAAAAACTTTGGACTGAAAGACAAGTTTTGCCAGCTCTTGGGGCCAAACGGCGTGGTCGAAAATGACTGTAATGTTGCAGCGTATGCGGAGTTTTGCGTCAGAAAAAACGTGAAGAATTTGATCTATGTGACTTTGAGCTCTGGTATAGGTTCGGGCATAGTAATAGATGGCAAAATCTATCGTGGATCGCACTACGGAGCGGGGGAAATCGGCCACACAGTTGTAGAGGAAGATGGTCCGGTATGCAGTTGTGGACGACGCGGATGTCTTCAAGCCATAGCTTCAGGAAAGGGACTGCAGGCACAAGTGAAGACACAGCTTAAGCAAGATATGCCTGCTGAAGAAATCTTGAATTTGGCCGAAAGGCAGATTGAACCGTACTATGGATTGGTCATGCATGCAGTGAGAGTTTTGGGAAAGTTTCTCACCAATCTTGTGGACGCTCTTGATTTAGAGGTCTTGGTGCTCGGAGGAGGTTTGACCAAGAATAAGTTCTACACAAATTCAGTGATTCAATTGGTGAATGAGAATTATTACAGATTGCCAGGAAAAAAAGTCTCTGTAGAGGTTTCTGCCGTTCAACCGAATCCGCAAGTAGTAGGGGCAATTCTCTTGGCGCGAGGTTTATATTAGGAAATGAAGAATCGAAAAACTGAACTGTAGTAAGATGGTTATTTGGATTAAAATTCTAATGATCAATGCAAAAATGTATTCGAGGTGAAGAAACTGAACACTGAATACAAGAAAAAGATTCAAGAAGCTTATCACACTTTGACGAAGACTCAAAGAAAAGTTGCAGAGTATCTGATTGATAATCCGAGCAAGATAACTTTGATGAGTGCAGATCAGATCGCCAAGGCCTGCGGCGTTGGTGAAGCAACGGTAATAAGATTTGCTCGCAGCCTTGGTTACAGTGGGTATTCACAGATGAAAGACGAGTTCCAACGTGCGTTGATTGTAAATCTGAGTTCTTCGAAGAAGGTCGAAGATGGCTTGAAAAAGACAGAGTCTGAGACTGTCTTGAAAGAGCTTTTGAGAACTCATTTAGAAGTCTGCAACGAGATGGATGTTTCAGAGTTGACGAAATCGTTGAAAAGGGCTGCGCAGTTGCTCAAAGACTCGAAAGACGTTTACGTATTTGGTGAAGGGGCTGCATTGGTACCGGCATTGGAACTGTCTTTCTGGCTCAACAGATTTGGCAAAAAGACATGGCTTTTCGGAACGACAGGACGTTCGTTTTTTGAGCACATAGTGAACTTGGGAAAGAATGACATTTCTGTAGGTTTCGCTTACAGAAAGATAAACTTCGAGTTGCGAATACTCTTTGCAGAAACACGAAAAAGAGGTGGCAAGAGTATCTTGTTCACAGATCAGATGCTCAATCCTTTGAATGAATTAGCCGATGAGACGATTGTGACACAAAGAGGTGGCATAGGCAATTACAGATCGATGGCAATACCAGTTATCATGGCAGATGCACTTTTGTTTGAGTTTGCGTCTGTGAGCAATATGAGTCTTGAGAATCTCAAAGCCTTGGAACAGATAAGGCGAGAGTATGGTTTTGAATGAGGATAATCTTTCGTCTCTCAGAATGAAATCAGAAGGCAGAATAAAAAAGCGGGCAAATGCCCGCTTTTATGTTTAAGTTATCTTCACAGCTCTATTGGCATTGTCGGGACATGTTCTGGTATGATCAACTTTGCCTCGGTGAACTTCACGACTTCTTCAACTGTTGTTTGCGGTGCTACTTCTTTGAGTACCAAGCCTTGGTTTGTCACCTCGATAACTGCCATATCTGTGACTATCAGATCGACCTTTCTTATAGAAGTCAGTGGCAAACTACATTTTTTCACTATCTTTGGTGCATTGCCTTTTGCAACGTGTTGCATGGCAACTATCACCTTTTTTGCACCAGTCACAAGATCCATTGCTCCGCCCATACCAGGTATCATCTTACCTGGTATCATCCAGTTCGCCAAATGCCCTTCTTCGTCTACCTGCAAGGCTCCAAGGACCGTTGCATCAACATGAGATCCTCTTATGAGACCAAAGGATGTTGCAGAGTCAAAGGCACAGGCACCGGGTAAGAAAGTTATTGGTGAACCACCGGCATTTGTCAAATTCGGATGCTCATATCCATTCATCGGCGCAGGTCCCATGCCGAGTATTCCATTTTCAGATTGCAAGAAAATCTCGACCTTTGGAGGCAGGTAATTTGCTACCAAGGTTGGAATGCCTATACCGAGATTGACGATATCACCATCTTTGAGTTCAAGTGCTACTCTTTTGGCAATAACTACTTTTGCGAGTTCTTGATCTTGTATCATTTGGCATTCCCCCTCACGATGTAGTCTACAACCGCATGAGGTGTGTGAATCTCGTTGGGTGAAAGCCCTCCAACTGGTACGAGTTCTTCCACTTCAACGATCGTTATCTTACCAGCAAATGCCATAAGTGGATTGAAATTTCTTGCCGTGAAATTGAAGAAAAGATTGCCATAAAAATCTGCTTTCTGGGCCTTTATCAGCGCAAAATCTGCCTTTAGTGCCGTTTCGACGAGGTACTCTTTGCCATCGATTGTGATCTTTTGTTTTCCATTTTCAACGACCGTTCCAACACCAGTGGGTGTTAGAATTCCACCAAGACCAAAACCTCCTGCACGAACTCTTTCTGCTAATGTGCCTTGTGGGACGAGCTCTACTTCAAGTGTACCTTCGATCATCTGCTTTTGTGTCTCTGGGTTTGTACCTATGTGTGAAACGATCACCTTTTTAGCCATTTTGTTGACTATGAGTTTTCCTATGCCTTTGTTTGGAAAGGCTGTGTCGTTGGCGATGATGGTGAAGTCTTTCTTGCCACTCTTTACGAGTGCATCGACTAAAAGTTCAGGTGTGCCATCGCCGAGAAATCCACCAATCATCAACACAGCGCCATCTGGTATCATCTCGACGGCCTGTTCCACTGTAATGACTTTGTTTTTCATTTGCTCAGAACACCTCCTAATCGATGTTCCTGATGATAATCGCCGTGCCCATACCGCCACCGATGCACAGGCTCGCAAGACCGAGTTCGAGTTTTCTCTTCTTCATCTCGTAAAGCAATGTGACGGTTATTCTGTTTCCACTCGCTCCAATCGGGTGACCGAGTGCAATTGCTCCGCCGTTCACGTTGACTCGCTCTTCAAGCCAATCGTCTGTAACGCCGTGTTCTTTCTTGAGATCTCTCAAAACCGCTATGCTTTGAGCGGCAAAGGCTTCGTTCAGTTCTATCAACTGAATGTTTGTGAGTTTCAGATTTGCTTTCTTCAACGCCTTTGAGATGGCTCCAACTGGTCCGATGCCCATGATGCTTGGATCGACTCCGTGTTGGGCGAAGGCAACGATCTCTGCCAAAGGTTTCAAGCCGTACTTCTTGACCGCATCTTCACTGGCAAGAACTGTGGCAGAAGCTCCATCGTTTATTCCAGAGGCATTTCCTGCAGTTACTGTGCCATCTTTTTTGAAAGCAGGTCTGAGTTTTGCAAGAACCTCAAGTGTGGTGTCAAACCTCGGATGTTCATCTGTGTCAAAGATCTTGTCGCCTTTTTTGTCTTTGATGACAAATGGGACAATTTCATCTTTGAATCTGCCTGATTCTATCGCCTTTTTCGCTTTCATCTGGCTCTTGTATGCGAACAGATCTTGTTCTTCTCTTGTGATCTTGTACATTTCAACAAGATTTTCTGCCGTGACTCCCATGTGGTACATGTTGAAAACATCTGTAAGACCATCGAAAACCATGTGATCGACTATTTCGCTGTTGCCCATTCTATAACCATACCTGGCTTTCGTCAGCAAATACGGTGCTGTGTCCATACTCTCCATACCACCAGCGAGGACTATTTCTGCTTCCATTGCCATGATGTCAATTGCACCGATCATGATTGCTTTCATTCCTGACCCACAGAGCATGTTCACGGTGTAACCAGGTTTCTCTGCCGGAATACCTGAGTATATGCTGACCTGTCTGCCAGGTCCCATGCCTTGTCCTGCCATGAGAATATTGCCGATGATCGTTTCATCTACCCATTCAGGTTTCACGTTTGCTTGTTCCATAGCAGCCTTTGCTGCAGCGACGCCGAGTTGAACTGCAGGGACATCCTTTAAAGTTCCACCGAATGTGCCTATAGCCGTTCTCTTGGCACCTACGATGTAAACCTTTCTCAATTCTTCCACCTCCTTACAGAATGAGGAACAGCAAGCTTGTAACAATACCGCTCCACAACAACGCCATGACACAATAACCCATGATGTCTCTTATATCCAGTTTTGCAACCGACAGTAGTGGCAAAGCCCAGAATGGCTGAATCATATTCGTCCATGCGTCACCCCATGCAACACCCATGATGACTTTTGGAACTGAAGCACCTATTTGTTGTGCTGCTTGCACCATAATTGGACCTTGCACAGACCATTGACCTCCACCAGATGGAACAAACAGATTTATCAATCCAGCGCTCCAGTAAGTGAACAAAGGCAAGGTTCTTGCAGTGGAGAAGGATGCAAACCAATTGGCGATCGTCGCTGCGAGTCCTGAGTTGATCATCATACCCATTATTCCTGCATAGAATGGGAATTGAACCACGATTGCCCAAACGGTTTTTCCAGCTTCAATTGCGGCGTTTATGAAGTTCTTCGGGGTACCATGTAAGAGAATACCAAGCATTAAAAAGATGAAGTTAACGATGTTCAAATCGAGTGAACCTTTCTTGACGATGAAATAATAGAAGATATAAACTAATCCAATGATACCTGTAATTACAGATAGAACGGGGCTGTATTCCATTTTTTCTGCCGGTGTCATCTCTGACCAATTCTTCTTTGGAGCTTTCTTGGTCTCACTGAAGACGTTTGGATCAACCTCTATAACTTCTTCCTTCTTCGGATGCATGCCTGCCATTATGAAAGGTAACGTAAAGAGAAGCACCAAAACAGGCAAATAACCTATCGGTGAAAAGATCGTCTGTGAAACTGGAACCAAGCCAATGCTTTTTTCGAGAAAATGACCCTTTGTGTTGACCAAGAGTGGTGCAGATGCCGAAAGTCCTGCATGCCATACCAAGAATCCCGAGTAGGCTGAAGCGACGAGCAATGGATAATGCAACCCTTTTCCTTTCATGTTCTTTGCTATCTCAATTGCCAAGAGCGATGTGAAGATCAAGCCAAAGCCCCAGTTCAGATAACTCGTGATGATCATTACTACACATGCCAGCGCAACGGCTTTAAAGGGTGTGTTGGCAGCCCTTGCAATGGTCCTGAGTATCGCTGCCATAGGTTTTGTCGAAGCCAAGATATGTCCAGTCATGAGCACCAAACACATTTGCATGGCAAATGAGAGCAAGCTCCAGAAACCATCACCCATGTAGCGGATCATGTCCATGGGAGTCTTGTGTTGCACGATCATACCGAGAACGAAGGTTAACAGCGTTAACAAAATAGCGAAGATCAACGCATCTGGTAGATACCTCTTTGCGACCTTTGAAAAAGCGCTACCCAAAACTCTGAGCATCCTTTCACCCTCCTCACCATATAGTTTGGACACACAGATTGTACAACATCAATAACTCAATGGCAAAACTGGATGGGAGTGTAATATATTTAAAGATACCTAACAGCCAAAAATTGTGATTTTTTTCTCTATTATCTTGATGAGCAATCAACAGACATGTCACGAAAGTGAACACGTCTTTTTGCAGAATGCAGATTATACTATGAGCTTGTTGTCGATTGGACTGAAGTTTCTTCCTAATTATTGGAGACTTTTTTCTTTCTTAAAGTTGCGAGTAAGAGGGAGACCAATATGAAAGCCATGCCAACTACTTGTTGAACTTTCACTGTTTCATCTCTGAAGATCACTCCAGCCACGACGGAGACAACTGTGGTGAAGTTTGAAAACAGTGTTGTGAGCGTCGGTGAAGCCCTCTTGACCATGTAATTCAACAAAAAGAAGGCAACGGCAGATGAGAGTATTCCAAGGTACAAGACACTTATGAGTGTCTGCAAGTTGAAGAAAAAGTTCATCTCACCTCTTGCAATGGTGATCGTTGCGAAAAACAAAAAGCCGGTCAGCATCATGAAAAACGTTATCTGCTCGGCAGTGAACTGCCTGATGAGTTTTCTTGAAAGAACAGTGTAAAAACCGGCAGAAAGAACTGCCAAGAGCATCAGTATCTTTCCAAGAATATTGTCAAGAGAAAGATCAACTCCAACGATGAAAATCACCCCAACAAAACCAAGCACGACCAATAAGTAGTGCAAGAAATCTGCCTTTTCTTTGAGTATGAAGACTGCCAAAACATTGACGACGATTGGAATGAGTGCGATGATCATCCCAGCTTCTGCAGACTTTATCCTTTGAACACCGTATGCTTCGAAAATGAAGTACAGTATGGGCTGGAACAAGACCAACTTCCAGAGTTTCCAATAAGGTTTTCTTTCAATTCTTATGACACGAAATGCCAGTAGTATGGCGAAGAAGATAAAAGCAACTAAGAAACGGTATGACAACAGAGTCATAGGTGGGATAAAGTCCAGCGCATTCTTGGTGAAGAGAAAGGAAAGTCCAAAGATCAGTGAAACACCTATACCCGCAAGTACAACTGTGAAGTGCATAAAATATCTCCTTCTTTCGAGCAAGACTGCGATGCTCCTCAAATATCATTCTAATCGAAAAAAGCAATTTGAACAAGAGTCTTTTCGGGCACTGATGGTGAAATCTTTAAAAATTGACTCTTGACATGTTTACTGTAATAGTGTAGTATTACAGTAGTTGGAGGTAGGCCGATGTGGTTTGCAATAGACTTTAGTTCCCATGTACCTGTTTACAAACAGATCAAAGAGAAGATCAAGGCGTTGATCAAATCTGGAAAATTGCACAAAAACGAATTTGTTCCATCGATACGCACCTTGGCTCAAGACTTGCAGGTGAACATAAACACAGTCGCGAGGGCTTACAGGGAGCTCACAAGCGAAGGGGTGCTTCAACCGGTTAGAGGCGAAGGTTATGTTGTTGGCGAACTGAACGAAGAGAATTTCACAAACCAATTCATCGAGGAATTTGAACGCACTGTTCTTGAATGCAAAAGGATTGGGATAGAGCTTGAGGTTCTGAAACAAAAACTCGAAGCAATCTACAGGAGGGATGAAAATGATCTTGAAAGTTGAAAACCTTGCTAAGACATACAATCAAAACAGAGCAGTTGATGGCGTGAGTTTTGAGGTTGAAGAGGGCAGCATCTTTGCCCTTTTGGGTCCAAACGGTGCGGGCAAGACAACGACGATCAAGTGCATCTTGGGCTTGAGAAAACCAGATTCAGGAAAAATAACACTCAATGGTTCTTTCAGCTATCTGCCTGAGACCAAGGAGCTGTACAGGTATCTCACCGTTGAAAAAATGGTGGAAGTGGCTTCGTTGATCACAAAGAACTTTGACAAGAATAAGTGCCTTGAAATGCTCGGTGAGTTTCAGATTCCCCTGAAGGAAAAGATAGCAAATCTCTCGCATGGAATGTTGACTCAGACCTACATGGCTTTGGTGCTTTCACAGAAGGCAGATATCTATTTTATGGACGAGCCAACATGGGGATTAGACCCCATCATGAGAAACAGAATATTGGAATTGATCAGATCGCTTTCGTACGATGGAAGAACCGTTTTCTACACGAGCCACATCTTAGCAGAGGTTGAGAAAATTGCAGACGTCATCGCAATAATGGCGAAAGGAAAGATCATTGAATTAGACAGCTTAGACAATTTGAAGGAGAAGTATGTTTTGTACACGGTGCCAAAGGGTGAGAAGGTGGAAGGCTTTCATTACAGGAGTACAGAAACTGAAGACATCTACGTTGTGAAAAAAGATTTGGCAAAAGGTGCTGCCGAGCCGGCTAATTTTGATGTGATCTTCGAAGCAATTGTCAAGGGGGTGAGATAATGCTCAAAAAAGAATTCTACGATCTGAGATTGAGAAGTTTTGTGATCTTTGCCATAGGAGTAGGGCTTTTCTTTGTTCTTGCACCATTCCAGGAGATGACCATCGAAATGCTCAAGCAGTACAGTGAAGTTCAAAATATGCCCAAGTTTTTGGAGAAACTCATTCCAAAAACCTTTGTGCAGAATCTGAGTGACTGGAATTTCTACATCTTCAGCCAATGGTTTGGCAAGAATCTCGGGCAGATTGTACCAATAGTGGCAATCATTATGGCATTTCCTCTGTTCGCAAGAGAGAACGAAAACAGAACGATAGAGTTCCTTTTGGCAAGAGAGAGTAGAAAAAAGGTCTTCTTTGCGAAATCGCTGCTTGGTCTTTCAATCTTACTCATTCAGATGCTCATCTTTTCATTACTTCCAGTCTTCTACTCGTTCTTTGCAAGAGAAAATCTCAACTACACTCAGTTATGGGCTTTTCTTGTTCACACAGTTGTCGGAGCTGTCTTCTGGTTTGCTCTTTCACTGCTTTTCTCCGTTATTTCAAATGACCAAGTAAAGCCTATTCTCATAAGTGTTGGTCTGTTAGCTATCACCACGGCATTAGGTGTGATCAAATCTACGAGATTTCTGAACACCTATGCTTATATTCTCGGCAGCAAAATCTTTCAGAGTGGAAGGATAGACTTCGGTTACACAATGGGATTGCTGATTTCGTCGATCGTTTTGTTCTTCCTGAGCTACAACTTCTTTCTCAAAAAAGAATTTTGAAGGATGGTGGACACTATGAAGAGATTTTTCGTTTTTCTTCTTGTAGCAAATTCGGCGATTTTCTTCGCCTCGAATGTTGAGACAGAAGGACTCAAGTTCATTCAGTTTTTTTCAGCAGGTAATTTCGAAGGAGCGCAATCGATGTCATCTCAGTTACTACTAGGCGCTTTGAGCCAATCGGGACTCACATTACAGTCTTTTTGGGCAAAGCTGACAGAACAAGTTGGTGTGCTGAAACAGATTAAGAGAGTGAAAAGTGGAACTGAACAAGGATATCAGATAGCCTATGTGGGTTGTGAATTTGAGAAAGCAACTTTGGACGCAAAGATCGTTTTTGACAAGGAAATGAAGGTTGCAGGCTTACAGTTCCTTCCCTACGTGGATGAACTTTCGTTTAGGGTGCCAGAGTATGCAAAAACCGAAAATTTTGTGGAAATCGAGTGCAGTGTTGGCAAAGGCGAATGGCAATTGCCTGGTACGTTGACGATGCCGAAAGGCGAAGGGCCGTTCCCAGTTGTTGTACTTGTGCACGGATCTGGTCCAAATGATAGAGACGAAACAGTTGGTGCAAACAAACCTTTCAGAGATCTTGCCTGGGGGCTTGCGAGTAACGGCATAGCCGTTCTCAGATACGACAAGCGCACAAAGGTTTATGCACAAGAATACGTGAAAAGGATCGATGCTATGACGATCAAAGAAGAAGTCATCGATGATGCATTGGCAGCTATAGACTTGGCAAAAACTTTCGAGAAAATAGATCATCGCAGAATCTTCTTGCTCGGTCACAGCCTTGGTGGCACAATCGCGCCAAGAATAGCGGCACAGACAGATGAACTTGCCGGCGTTATTCTTCTTGCACCAGCTTCAAGAGGTTTGTATATAGTCAATGCACTGAAACAATACGAGTACATCTTCTCCTTAGACGGCAAGATAGACGAACAAGAGTCAAAACAAATTCAGGAGCTCAGAGAACAGATAGAACGCATCCAAAATCGACAACTGAAGGAATCAGAGGTTTTACTCGGGGCGAGCAAAGCTTACTGGGAAGACCTGCTCGAGTACGATCCACTCGAAACTGCAAAGACCTTGAAGACACCGATCTTACTGTTGCAAGGAGCACGCGATTATCAAGTGACAATCGAGGATTACCAGATGTGGCAAGAGGCTTTGAAGGAGAAAAAAGATGTTACTCTGATACTGTATCCAGATCTAAACCATCTTTTCATAACTGGCAGTGGTCTTTCGACACCGTATGAATATCAGCAACCTGGCAATGTCTCCGAGCAAGTCATCAAGGATATTTCAGAGTGGATAAAGAGAATTCAGAAGTGAATAATGAAAAAAGATAAGGAGGACCTTTTGGTCCTCCTCATTTTGCGTATCTCGATTCGAGTTCACGCCACTCTTTGTAGCCAACAAGATCGTTGAACTCTGACCAACTCACACCAAGTTGGGCGACTTTGTTGAAATCATTTTCTTTCAGTGCCCTTAGAGCTTCTATCATAGCCTTGGTTGCTGGGTATAGGCAAACCATGGGAATTGAAAGGTATTTGATACCTACTTGAATCAGTTCGTTGAAATCGAAGATCGGTGTCTTACCTCCGGGAATGATGTTGAAAGAGATCGGTTTTTCGACCTCTTTGACTAATCTCTTGATTTCCTCTATTGATTGAGGGGCCTCGACATAGATATAGTCTGCACCTGCTTCTGCATATGCCTTTGCCCTGCGAAGAACTTCTTCAAAGCCTGCGACTGATCTTGCGTCTGTTCGAGCGCCTATGACGAGTTCTGGATTGTCGTCCTTTCTCGCATCGATAGCTGCTTTTATCTTGCTGACCATTTCTTCTGTTGAGATGATACTCTTACCCTCCATGTGGCCACATCTTTTGGGCCAGACTTGATCTTCAAGTCTTACGCCAGCAACACCTATTTTTGCAAAGTTCTTCACCGTCCAATAAACGTTAAGCGCGTTGCCATAACCTGTGTCTATGTCGGCGTCTACTGGCAGTTCCGTTGCGTTAACAATTGTTCTAACCCTTTCGAGCATTTCACCAAAACCAACTAAACCTATATCGGGTTGACCAATCAATGAAGCGGAGATACCGTAACCGGTTGTACCAACAACTTCGAAACCAGTTTTCTCAATGAGCACAGCCGAAAGCGCATCGTAAGCGCAAACTCTAAAGGTGAGTTTTCCTTTAGTCTTGAGGTACTCTCTGAGTTTTCTCGCCTTTTGAACTGCCTTCCATTCTGCCATTCCTATACCTCCCTTTGATCGCTTGACTTTGAGGCTTGTTACACGCTATAATATATGACGTAATATATGATATCATATATTTTACACAAGGTCAACGAGTGGTGAGTGCATACTTTATACTTTCTTAGGGAGGTGTGAAGATGAAAGTTAGGCTTTTGGTTTCTCTTCTCGCGATGGCTTTTTTGGCAGCGCCAATCTTTGCAGAAACATACCCGACGAAGCCGTTGAACTTCATCGCACCAGCCGGTCCTGGCGGAGGATGGGACACAACTATTAGAACCGTTGCACAAGTGTTGAAAGACACAGGTCTTGTGACCCAACCGATTGTTGTCAACAACATGCCCGGTGGTGGTGGAGGAGTAGCTCTCGCACACATGCAGACAAAGAAGGGCGATCCATACAGTATTATAGTTTTCTCACCACCTCTGTTACTTATCAACCTAACAGGGCAGACTCAGTATTCTTACAGAAATTTGACACCGATCGCTATGCTCATACACGATTACGGAGCTTTTGCAGTTTCTAAGAAGTCTAAGTACAACAGTATAACCGAGATAATGGAGGCTTTGAAGAAAGATCCAAAAAGTATCAGAGTTGGTGGAATATCGGCATTTGGATCGATGGATCACATTCAGTTTCTCATCGCCGCAAGAGCTGCAGGCGTGAGTAATTTGAAGGACATCACATATGTTTCTTTCCAAGAGGGCGAACACATGGCAGCACTTTTGGGTGGGCACATAGACGTGCTCTCGACGGGCCTCGCTGAAGTGACAACGGCTCTTCAAACGGGTGCCGTAAAGGTGTTAGCAGTCACAGCCCCACAGAGGGTTGGTGGAATCTTAGCAAATGTTCCTACTTTGAGAGAAGAAGGCATCGATGCTGAATTTGTGAACTGGCGAGGTCTTTTTGGAACACCTGAAATGCCATCCTATGCATTGGATTACTGGATTGATACTCTTGGTAAGATGGTTCAAACATCGCAATGGGATAAGATGGTAGAAAAGTACAACTGGACGAAGGCTTTTATGCCAGGCAAAGATTTCGAAGAATACCTCACAAAGGTCAACGAAGATTATAAAGTTGTCTTGAAAGAACTTGGATTGTACAAAGGAGAATGAGGAATCTTGTGGGGGATTCTTCCCCCACAGGTCTTTTGCGGAGGGGTTGATGGTGGAAAGGAAAAAAGACAGATGGCTTGCGATAGTGGTACTCACCTTTGGAATAATCTATGTTGTTACGACACTGAATTTGCCAAGAGCTCCTGTTGGAAACCCCATGGGTCCACTTTACTTTCCTCTGGGATTTGGAATTCTGACAATCGTGGTTGGATCTATCATGTTATTTCAGAATATGGGACATGAAAAGGTCTCGGGGCAGGAAAAAGAAGTTATCAAAAAACCAAAACGATATCTGCAAGTTTTCTTCGGTGTTCTTCTCTGTTTAAGTTACGCTGTTTTGTTTGACTTGATAGGTTTTGTTGTATCGACTCTGTTTTTTCTCGTAGCTTTTCTTTTCATTTTGAATGGAGGTAAGAAGTGGTTTGTCAACCTTTCGATTGCCTTTTTGTACACAGTAGGAGTTTGGTATCTGTTTGAAAAGGTTTTCTTAATCAGCCTTCCGTAGGAGTGATAAGCTGTGAGCACTCTGGCGTACTTGATGCAAGGTTTTCAGGTTGTTCTTCAACCAGTGAATCTTTTCTGGCTCAGTTTGGGTGGTTTTCTCGGTACAGTCATAGGCATGTTGCCTGGTCTTGGGCCTGCCACAGGTATAGCCTTACTGTTACCACTTACCTTCGTTATGAAGCCAGAAACCGCACTGATAACGATGTGTGCAATCTTCTATGGAGCTATGTTTGGTGGCTCACGCAGTTCTATTCTCTTGAACATTCCCGGTGATGGTTCCGCTGTGGCTTCTTGTTTTGATGGATATCCAATGACTCTCAATGGAGAGGCGGAAGCAGCTCTTGCGATATCCGCTATAGCTTCGTTCATAGGTGGGTTACTCTCTTCGATCGCCTTTGTGGCATTGGCTTTGCCACTGGCAAAGATTGCCTTGATGTTTGGACCGCCAGAGTATTTTGCACTGATGGTTTTGGCGTTGACTGCCACTGCGTCGATGTCTGAAGGAAAGGTTCTAAAGGGTCTGCTATCGATGTTGATAGGTTTGATGGTCTCTGTAGTGGGCTTGGATCCTCAGTCAGGTATATCAAGATTCACCTTCAACGTGATGGAACTACAGGGTGGTATAGATTTCGTTGTAGTGATCATCGGTATATACGGTTTAGGAGAGGTCTTCAAAAATCTCGAGAAAATAGGTATCAAAGATGCTATTCAGCCAATCAAGAAAAAATTCGGCCGCATTTGGATTACCAGAGAACAGTGGAAAAGGTCTTTGATACCGATCTTGCGTGCGACACCAATAGGATTTCTCATAGGTATCTTACCAGGTGCAGGTGGAACGATAGCGGCGTTGATGTCTTATAACACAGAGAAGAAACTCTCCAAAGAACCAGAGAGATTTGGTAAGGGTGCCATAGAAGGGCTCGCAGCACCAGAAGCAGCGAACAACGCTTGTTCTATTGGCGCAATTTTGCCAACCTTCACGCTCGGCATACCTGGCTCCGGTACTGCGGCGGTGATGCTTGGTGCACTCATCATGTACGGCTTGCAGCCCGGACCATTGTTGTTTGAGCACAACCCAGAGATAGGTTGGGGCATCGTGGCAAGTTTGTTCGTAGGTAACATAATTTGTGCAATCATCAATTTACCACTCGCTGGTTTGCTTGTCAGAGTTTTAGCCGTTCCACCAAAGATACTCTATCCAGTGATAACTGCTCTTTGCTTCATTGGCGTCTATGCGATCAACCTCAGTGTTGTTGATTTTTATCTGTTGATACTCTTCGGCCTTTTGGGCTATGCGATGAGAAAACTCGAGATACCCACAGCCCCGTTGATACTCGCAAGTGTTGTTGGGAGAAAGTTCGAGCAATCCTTCAGACAGTCTTTGATGCTTTCTCAAGGCGATTTTTCGATATTCTTCAAATCTGGCATCTCCATAACATTGCTTGCACTCGCTGCACTGTCATTGTTTTATCCTATGATCTCTGCTGCACTCAAGAGAAGGAAAACCTCTGAGGTATAATAATTAATTAGGAGGTTCTTGATGAAAACAATAGAAAAAAGATCGCTCAGAGAAGAAGTCTTAGAGAAGGTCAAGGAATACATACTGAAAGGTCATTTCATGCCAGGTGAACGAATAGTGATTGACTCGTTGGCAAAAGACCTTGGTGTCAGTATTACCCCTGTAAGAGAGGCTTTGCATTATCTCGCTGCGAGAGGCTTGTTGCTGGTTGAACCACACAAAGGTTTCACCGTTAAAAAATGGGATAGAAAAGAGATAGAAGATCTTTTGTTGCTAAGGATGTATCTTGAAAAACTTGCCGTTAAGTTGTTCATCGAAAGGGGAAAAGATCAAGATTTTGTATCTCTCAGCCAGATAATGGAAGAGATGCTGGAAGCATCTAAGAGTAGCAATTGGGAAGAGATGATAAAACTCAACTCGCAGTTTCACACAGCCATTGTGAAAGGCTCTGGTAATGATGAGCTGTGTAGAATGATGGCAGAGTTAAGCGAAAAGCTTTATCGAGTCAGAGTCCTTTCGCTGTCTTATCCTGGCAGAATAAGTCAATCGTGTCAAGAACATATGGATATATTCAAAGCCATCGAGAGCAGAAATGTGCAAGAAGCCGAGAAGAAGATAGAAGAGCACACTCAGAGTGTCATGAACGTGCTCTTAAAGAGGATGAATGAGGGATTGATCTGAATTTCTTCAGTAGAAGTGAAATTCACTTTGTGAGAGTCAAAAAGATCTGGCGATGAGTCCAGATCTTTTTTGTTTATCGAGTATAATCATTCTCAGTGGAGGTGTTGAAATGATACTGACGACAACTGAAAAGATTCAGGGATACGAAATCGTCGAAACACTCGGTCTTGTGATGGGCAACACCGTTCATTCAAAACACATTGGTAAGGATATAGCTGCAGCCTTCAAAACGCTTGCAGGTGGCGAGATCAAATCGTACACAGAATTGCTGACAGAGGCAAGGAATATAGCTGTTCAACGCATGGTCGCAGAAGCCGAAAAACTCGGGGCTGATGCCGTTGTCTGCGTGCGATTTGGAAGCTCATCTATCATGCAATCAGCCGCCGAGGTTTTAGCTTACGGTACCGCTGTAAAACTCAGAAAGCTGTGAGTCTCTAAAAGATCTTTTGACTTGCTTGTGGCCCTGGTGTTTTGTCATAGGCTTCCACGAGCCAGAATCTGTATGCGTATTCAAATCGATCTGGTTTGATCTTGGGATCTTTTGGCACGTGGAAAAGGTCGTGAACTGCTGTGACGTACTTGTGGTAAGCTGTATTGCGCGGAACAAATTCAACGACCGAGTTGAACATGATGCTATAACCGGTAGTGTTGTCATAGAAAAGCAAGTTCGCGGTGGGATTCTTCAGTACATTTGCGTAGGTTCTTTTGTAGTATATCTCGATGCTGGATAAGACATTCTTGTTGAAAATCTCAGGCTTACTGTATAGATTGAGTAGGAATTCAACTCGTTCTTTCATCGTCTCCTTTACGCCTTTTTCTTTGGCAAGATCAATCAACTTCAGGGCTTCTTTTGCAAGATCGTCAAGATATTCGTCCTTCGGAACCAATCCCAATCCTTTGATACAACTGTTTATTGGAAACTCTTCATTTTCTGAAATAGTGGACATGACGACACTGTGTGGTGAAAAGTTTGGCATGCCTTTTTCCAAACCCAAGAAGATTTTCAAGCTCTTCAGACGATTTTCAATCTGCCAGTCGAAGAAATCCTTTGGCATCTGCTGGAATTTGTAGATTCTTTCCTTACCACTGACTTCAAAACTAATCGTTTCATTGTCGATCTTCACACCTCTTCCCTCCTGTCTCTCAATTTTGGGTTGAGTAACTTTTCCGCAGCTACGCCGAGCGACATCACAGAAAATGAAGCCAAGAATATCGCCAAACCTGGAAAGACTATCCACCACCAAGCGCCTAAGACCAACGCGTTGCAAACCCTCGCGTTGTTGAGTATTTTCCCCCAGGAGATCACTCTTGGATCACCAAAGCCAAGAAATGACAGTCCAGCTTCTGCCAACATAGAGCCAGCAGCAGTAAAAGCAGTGTTAACAACTAGTACAGGATATGTGGCAGGCAACAAATGTTTTTTGATCAAATACCATTTTGTTGCACCGGCACAGATCGCAGCTTCTACATATCCTCTGCGTTTCTCTGAGAGGACAACAGCCCTGACAACTCTCGAAATCCCAGCCCAACCAAACAAAACGAGCACCATGATGAGAACGTAGAAACTGTTTCCAACATAAGTTAGTATCATGATCATGATGGGAAGTCCAGGCAAAACCATCACAAAATCAACGATTCTCATCAACAAAGTATCAATTCCTCTGCCGTAAGCGCCTGCGATTACACCTAACAAGCCACCTATGATGGTCACACCCAATGCAGTTGCCCCACCGATTATGAGAGATATCCTTGAGCCATACACAACTTGGCTGAAGATATCTGTTCCGTACCAATCTGTTCCAAAGATGTGTTTGAACGATGGAGGTTGTAGTCTCAGACCACGTTGTGTGATATCGTAAGGATCGAAAGGTGAGATCAACGGAGCGAAGACTGCCATGATGATCAGCAAAATCAGAGTAATTATTCCAAACTTACCCTGAGAAGAGTACCACAGATGCCGTAGAAAATCGTATCTTTTCATTCGAACCTCACCCGCGGATCGAAGAGTGTTTGCAACAAATCGGCAAAGAAGTTTGCCAATATCACCGAAACGATCGTTATCATCACCGTTGCCTGTAGCAGTGGATAGTCAGAGTTTCTCGATGCCTCTAAGACTAAGAGCCCCATGCCTTTCCAAGAAAAGATCGTTTCGATCAAAACAGCTCCTCCTAACATCCCGGCTATTCTGAGAGTTAACATCGAAAAGAGTGGACCAAGTGCATTTCTCAAAATGTGCCTCTTTCTGATTTCTCTTTCGAGTAAGCCTTTTGCTCGGGCTGTGATAATGAATTCCTCACCCAAGATCGATACGACCATGTTTCTCACATACACTGCAAAACTTGGCGTGTTGACGAGAAATAATGTCAGCCATCCAAGAAAGGCGTGGTGTATTAAGCTCAGAAATTTGGCAAAACCCTCGGCCTTTGGGTCGAACATACCCTGTAATGGGAATAAACCAACCTTAAAAGCAAAGAACAGCACAAGCAGCAACGCAAACCAGAAGGTGGGAACTGAATGCAAGGCAAATGCCACGTAGCTTACGAGTTTGTCGGCAAGTTTTCCACGCTTGCAACCAATGTAGACTCCTATCCTCAACGCCGCCACCATACTCAAAACAGTTGGAACTGCCGTCAGAAAAAGTGTCCAGGGTAATCTTTCGAGGACGACGCTCGTAACACTCCTGTTGTAAGTGTAAGAGACACCAAGATCGCCCTTCGCAAACTGTTTCAAAAAATGAAGATACTGCAGCCAAACTGGTTTGTTCAATCCAAAGGCAGCCTTTATTTGCTCTTTGACTTCTTCGGGTATTCTCGGATCTCCATAAAACCGCTCTGCCGGATTACCCGGCAGAGCCCTGATCAAAACAAAGCTGAGTGTCAAAGCCAAGAAAATGGTCAAAACCATTTGGGCGATTCTCTTCAAAAGGTAAGGAAAACTCACCTACCAGCACTCCTATCATTTCACAGGCGTGAGGTTTTTCAAAGTCTCTGTGTTCATCACACCTTCGCTTTCTGATACAACCCATCCAGTGAAGTTCTTGATGCTGTAAGCTTCCACATTCGCAGGTATCAACAATGGTACAACAGGAACGATCTCTCCGAGCAGTTTTTGAAGATTTTTAAAGGCCTGTACGCGCTCCTCATCACCGAAAGCCATCCATATCGACTCTAAGGCGGTGTCGAGTTCTTTTATGTTGATTCCACCATAGTTGAAACCTGTCACTTGCCCATCTTTCATAGTACCTCTGGAAGAATGCAGATGATAGAAGATCATCTCCGGATGACTGCCTAAATTGTAAGAGTACAGAGCAAGATCAAAGTCGGCTTTCTTCAGTTTTGTCGTCAAACCTTCAGGTCCCTGGGCGTCTATTTCCACATTTATGCCGAGGTTTTTCAGATACATTCTTATGTATTCAGCCATTTCCATATCCTGCTTGCTCGTGCTGACCAACACCTTCAATGTTTCTTTTCCATACTTCGAGCTGCTCAGGAATTGTTTTGCAAGTTGTACGTTTTGGGAGACAACTCCAACAGAGTCAAGGTAGAGTTCTTTCAGAGACCTCGGCAGTAAGCCAATGGATGCAGGCTGAGCGAAGTTCATGTAGACTTTGTCGATGATTTCCTTGTAGTTTATCGCATAGAGAATGGCTTTTCTGAAGTTCACGTCGTCCATTGGTCCCTTTCTGTGGTTGAACAAGATCACGTTTACAGATCCACCGTCGGTCAATGCTATTCTGAGATTTGGATATTTTGAAGGATTGTCCAAGACTTGTTTTGCGAGCGCAGGATCTAAATCCCAGTACAGATAGTCATAATCACCTTTCACAAGTCCAAGAAAGCCCATGGTTTCGTCTTGTACAGTATGGAGAATAACTCCATCCAGTTTTTCAGATGCATTCGGATGATCTTTGAAGAATCTGAGCGTGACTGTTTGTGGTGAGAGCTTCTCAAAGGCCAAAGGACCACTTCCAATTGGCTTTTCTATGTTTGGGAACTCCATAGGATTTTGGATATTTTCCCAGATTTCTTTGGGAATGATTGGTATAGCCATTGGAGCGAAGGAAAGCATAGAGGTGTTCATCATTCTAAAGGTCAGTTTGACGGTCTTTTCGTCTATTTTCTCTGCACCAACTAAATAAGCCAAGATGGGTCCCAAGGGAAGTTTTTTCTCGAGAATGTATTTGAAGGAGAAGACAACGTCGTCTGCTGTCACAACTTTGCCATCGTGGAATTTTCTGTCTGCTATCTTGAAAGTCAAGCTGTTGGAAGAGAAATCGACTGCCCAATCTGACGCAAGGATACCAACGATCTTGCCATTTTGCTCACCCAAAAGCGTTTCGTACAGATAGCCGACGACGATTCTTTCGGCAGATGACTTGACCAGAAATGGATTCAAAGATCTGACATCTCCAAGGACAGCAACGTTCAGATAGGAACCAAAGATGCTGACGCAAAGAATGAAAATGGAGATCATCGAAAGGATTTTTTTCGCCATATCAACACCTCCCACACTTGTTCAAGATTATACTCTATTCAGACAACAAGGTAGTACACTCATTCAAAGAAAAGATAAAGGGAGATCGCCGCGATGAAACAAACGTCTGCATGACGACTGAAATTAACAGCGTTCTCTCTCGATTGAGAGTATGTCACTGATCTTTTGTGGTAAAACTAGAACTTCATCTCTCGTCTGTACGATGGCATTGTATTAGCCAAATTCATGGTTTTTTCTTATGCAATGAAGCATTTCATATACTCCTTATTTGCATCGAGAATTGCGGATAGAATTCGTGAAGGAAGTCTGAGCGATCTTCAAGACGATACAGAAAATCTCGCACCGTCCCAAATGATCTCCCTTGGTTTTGGGATCAAGTTGTAATCGGAAGCCATTGCGTAGCCATAGGCACCAACATCGCAGATGGCTACCAATTCTCCTTCTTTTGGCTTTGGTATTGTGTAGGACTTTCTAAAGGTGTCTGCGCTTTCACATATCGGTCCAACGACATCAGCCTTTATCTTTTCTCTGCCTTTTGTTTCATACAAAGGCAAGATCTTGTGCTTTGCACCGTACAGAGCTGGTCTTATGAGGTGGTTCATTCCTGTATCGAGCATTACAAAGGTCTTAAAAGGTGTCTTCTTGACGTATTCAACCTTTGAGACCAAATAAGCAGCAGGTGCTACGATCCATCTACCGAGTTCCAATACGATTGTACTCTTGAGCTCTTTCAAAACTGGGAATATCTTTTCTCTGTACTCTTCTAAACTCATCGTTTTACCATTACCGTAGTCAATGCCCCAACCACCGCCGAGGTTGAGAACTTTGAAGTTCAAGCCCACCGATTTCGCAAAATACTTGATCGAGACTACAGCCTCAAGATAAGGTTCTACCTCTGTGATCTGCGATCCAATGTGACAATGAAGGCCTATTAATTCAAAGTTCTTATTAGAACTAATTCGTTTGATCATCTCGTGTGCGGTATCGAAATCAACACCAAATTTGTTCTCTTTCAAGCCTGTTGCGATATGAGGATGAGTCTTCGGATCCACATCTGGATTGACTCTTATTGAGACTCTAACCTGTTTTGAGGTTATCTTCTCAAGTCTCAACAGTTCTTCATAGCTGTCAAGGTTGATCGAATAAACACCGTCTTTCACATATCTCTCGAGTTCAGACTCTTTCTTGCAATTTCCATTTACGATTATTCTTTCCGGGGTAAAACCCACTGAGAGTGCGTGAAGGTATTCACCGAAGGAAACAACATCGACCATTGTACCCAGTTTGTTCAGAAGAGATAAGAGATCTTTGTTGAAGTTTGCTTTCATCGCGTAAGCCAATCGAAAATCGAAGTCTTTGAAGAACTCTTGAACTATTTTGACTCTTTGTGTAATAAAAGGCAGGTCGTACACGTATATTGGTGTACCAAAAATACTTGCTGCCTCGACAAGCAGATGATTTTCCACGTTCACTCCTCCTAAGATGTGGATGTATACACCGTAGATCTTATCATTGCTTTGATTTGAGAAGCAGCAATTTTCTGTTGCGATTTGTCGATTTTTGTGACAATCTTTCCATCCTCCATGACTATGATTGTGCTACCAAATTGTTCGGCTAACGTCATGTCATGTGTGATCATAATGATAGTTGTGCCCATCTGCTTGTTTATTCTCTCGGTGAGTTCCATGATCTTCTCGGTGCTCTTTGGATCGAGTGCCGCGGTATGTTCGTCTAAGAGCAGAAGTTTTGGATCAGAAGACACGGCCATGACAATTGCAAGTGCTTGTTTTTGGCCACCAGAGAGCTTTGAAGCCTTTCTTTTCAAGTCTTTTTCGAGGCCCATGCAAGTTGAAGCTAATAGCTCGAGACTTTTCTTATCAACTCTACCAAAACTCAGTCCTCTCAAGCCCTTTTTGCGAGCCAATATGAGGTTTTCTTCAATAGAGAGATTTGGGAAAACACCTTGATTGGGATCTTGGCAGACTATGCTTGTCTTTTTGAAGACCCTTTCTGATTTGATTTCACAACCAAAGAGCTTGCAACTCCCTTCGACTGGTTTCACTTCTCCTACAAGCAATTTCAGTAGAGTTGATTTGCCAGCGCCGTTTGAACCAACGATGACGGCAAATTCACCTTCGTTGATTCGTAATGTTAAATTTCTCAGAGCCACTTTCTCGTCCAAAGTCCCTTTGTTGTAAATAACGGTGACATTGTCGATCTCTATCATACTGGCACCTCGCTTTTCTTGAATCTTCTCGCTGCAATCACTGCGACTACAAAGAGCGCTGTCAAAAGTTTCATATCACTCGGCTTGAAACCAATTCGATAACCATACTTCATGGCAAAGGTGAGTAAAAACTGATAAACGAGAGCGCCGATTATTGGAAAGATCACACCGTACATGAGCTCAAATCTTCCGAAGATTATCTCGCCCAAAATCACCGAAGCGAGACAGATCACAACGGTACCTATTCCCATGTTCACATCTGCAAAACCGCTGTACATAGAAAACAAAGCTCCAGAGAGCCCGGCAAAGACATTGCAAAGGATCAGACCCGTGTAGGCGAACAGATCGGGATTGACACCAAGAACCCTCACAGCGAAACGATTCCTTCCATAGCCTCGCAACATTGTGCCGAACTCCGTTCTCAAAAAGAGCCACACCAACAATGCAGCAAGACTTACGATTACGGCAATGAGAATCAAATCATGACCGTCTGCTGCGTTTGTGAAAGGTATTTTCACCGCGCGCATTCCCGAGGCTTCAAAGGTTGTCTTTCCCACATCACCAAGTAAATCATCCAGAGGAGTCTTGCCGACGATTTGTTCGTAGCTTGTGATCTTACCTGTGTCGAATCTTGGTACCGGTAGGTTCGGTGCATTCATTATTCTGATGCCCAACGAGTACAACGCAGTCATCACCATGATAGAAGCAAGTAATGAATTGATCTTGAATCTTGTCGTTATGAATGCAACGACGGCACCTGCTGCACCAGCAGCAAGCGCAGCCATCAAAGTGGAGAAGACCCACCCATAGCCGGAATGAAGGAGGACGACCGCAACGGCTCCTCCCAAGACATAGGAGCCGTCGGGCGTCAAATCAGGAAGATCAACGAGGCGGAATGATATATATACACCCATGGCGGCCAAAGCCAACAACAATCCTTGCTCAACCACTGGAATCATTTTGCCACCTCTTGTCCGTCTCTCACAACGATATTAGCCCTGTCGACGAGATCTGCTGGAATTTCCACACCAAGCTGTTTTGCGATGTCAAGATTTATGTAGAGGACTAACGAATCTGGTCCAACTACGTGTGACTCGAGATCGCTTGGTTTTGCTCCCTTCAAGAGTTCAACCAGGAGTTGTCCGGTTTCAACACCAACTTGGAAATAGTTGAAGCCGAAGCCGACTACTCCTCCACCGCGGGCAATGTCTATATCAGCTGCAACGATCGGTTTCTTCAACCTCAAAGCCGTGTTACCAATTGCTTCGATAGACGAGGCCGCAGTATTATCTGTACCAATGTAGAGAACATCGAC
>JBBFME010000001.1:0-56522 GCA_037478695.1 Pseudothermotoga sp. | reverse complement strand
TTTCCTGTGAAATCTCATTTGTTCTGCTTTCAGAACTCCACCGAGAAATACCATGACTGCGAAAATCAAGAGGAAGTCGCTTATTCTCCAGAATTGTTGTGGCAACAAAGTGTGGCTTTGCACCCATTTTGACGAGTTCAGCAGCATCTTGAAAAACTCTTTCATCTGTGTTGGAAAATCTGAAAAAACCGGTGTCGGTTGCCATACCAAGGTAATTGACAGTTGCAAGCTGCGAATCATAGACCACACCAAGCGCCTTGTTCAAAGTATACACCATCTGAGCAGTGGCTGCATAAGAACTATCAACCCAGTTTGTACCTCCAAACAATGTGTTTGTGGCATGGTGATCTATCACAACAGTTTTGTACTGTGTCAGCAAACTGTCAAATCGACCAACCCTGTCAGGTGATGAGCAATCCAAGACAGCAATTAGGTCAGGCGAAAAGTCAGAGTACTCTTCATAAGAAATCAATTGGTCGACACCGTAAAAAACATGGTAGTACTCTGGAATTGATGAATCAATTGCCCCAATGGAGTCCTTATGAAGTTGTCTTAATGCCATAGTCAAAGATGCTACACTACTTATGTCGTCTCCGTCAGGCATTACATGACCTAATACCAGTATATTCTGCGATTCATTTATCTGAGAAAGTATCGATGTGATCTTGTTCATCTTTCACCCACCTTGAACCCATCTTGAAAGATATTCTTTCACTTGCTTTTCGTCATGCGTACGCTTCATCGTTGGGTCAAAGGTAACGTAGAGATCAGAACCCAAATACAGAGTCGGAAAAACATTCAGAGAAGGTGAGAAAGCATTGGGATCGTAGTGAACTCCGACTATCTTACCGATGAAAAAGGTATGATCACCGGTCTTACGAAAATCGATGAGTTTACATTCATACGCTGCATAAGCATTCTTGAGCACAGGCACTTTTACATTCTTACCATCGAAGAGATCTATCTCAAAAACATTCATTTTGTCGATGTCTCTTCCTGATGTTTTGCCAACGAATGCAGCTAAACGGCTCTGATCGAATCTCAAGAAATTCACGGTGAATTCCTTTGAAACAAGCACCAAATCGTGTGTAAATCTCTTTGGAGAAATTGACACACCATACAAAGGCGGATCGTGAGAAAGTTGTGTGTGCCACGCGGCACTCATTAAATTGGTTCTCTCTTCATGTTTGCAGCAAATGATTGCAACATTTGCCGGGTAGTGGAGATTGTACTTTTCCAGGCTTTCCACAAAAATCATCTCACTCACCCCCAGTCACACCCGAAAGGATATTCTCGCCCAATATTTCAGAGAAAAGCATATGTGAAAAATCCATACCCAGCTTTGACATTCTCAATCTACCGTTCTCCAAGATTAGTTGCATTGGGAATCTCTCAACCAAACTTGTGAAATCTATTTCCGGTTTGAGTCTTTCCAGCTTCTCCAGCTCGACACCTTCACAGAGCCTTAAACCCATAAAGAGTGTTTCTCGCAGTTCTTCATAAATCGTGTTTTCTCTAAAATACTCAAATGGATTGTTACCTCGTTCTATCTTCTCAAAGTACTCCGAGAGATTGGAAGTGTTCACGTATCTTTTCGTGCCAACATGTCCACCAGCAGAAACACCAACACCTATGTAATTCTCGTTGTGCCAGTACTTCAGGTTGTGTCGACACCTATAACCAGGTAAGGAGAAATTGGATATCTCATATCTCACATAACCCATCTTCTCAAGTTCACTCAAAAAAATCTCGTGATGAATGGCTGTGAGATCTTCATCTATTTTGAAGTTCGCATTTTTTTCGGTATCAATCTCAAGGATATAGACGGACACATGTTTTGGCTTATAAGTCTCCAGCACTTTGAGATCGTTCAATATTGTTTTATCGGTTTCTCTTGGTAGACCGAGAATGAAATCGATGTTTATGTTTTCAAAGTGATTGCAGGCTTTCTCGTAGGTTCTTTGGAAGTCTACGAAAGTATGTCTTCTGTTTACGGCTTTCAAAACATTGTCGTCAGCAGCTTGCAGTCCTATGCTCAATCTGTTTACTCCAAGAGTTCTGAGCTCACTGAACTGCCAAGCTTTCGGGTTCACTTCCATTGTTATCTCGGGGTTAATCAATTTGAAATCTTTCTCGATCACAGCGAACAATCTACCAAGATATTCAGTTGGCACATCGCTTGGAGTGCCCCCACCGATATAAACTGTGTCTACGACAGGTTTGTTCAGTGACTCAGACCACATTGCTAACTCACGGCAAAGGCAGTCAAAGTACCTATCAAGATGTGAAAACTCTGTGAACGAAACAAAGTCGCAGTACGAACAACGACTCTCACAAAAAGGTATATGCACGTAAAGCCCAAAACCTTCAGAATGAGACACTGAAAAACACCTGCCTGCCCGTGAACAAGAGATCACCTTTGAGAACAGGACCTACTATCTCAGTTCTTACGCCGAAGACAGCTGAATCAGTCTTAATTATCACAAAAGGATCGACAAAAATAGAAGAATTGCTCAAAACCCATCTACTCCTAAAAGCGAAGAAGCCTGAGAAACCATTCATCCAGCCTGCACCCATGAAGAAACCTTCCTCGCCTGTCTGACCAATAGTGTACGGAAAGAATCCTGCAAAGATACCTTCGTTGAGTCTGTATACGCCTATTTCCCTGTTTTGAAAACGTGCGTATATCCTCGTGAAGCCTGCTGAAGGATCGCCTACTCTCTCGTAATCACTCAAATTCAGAACGTTGTTACCAAAGAATACCTTCTGACTGATTTTGAAGGTACTATAGCTCCTTTCTGGGCTAATCACAAAATCAAAGTAATATTGCCCTGGTGCAAGTCCATAACTATTTGCTTCGACTCTCATCTGGGCTGTCCATGAACGGCCTACGCTTCCACCCACGGATATCGTTGTATCCGATGATTTCATTCTAAGAAAACCGAGTTTCGTGTATGTCGCTCTACTGTCTTTGTAGAGAAAGCCGATCTGCAGATCGTCCTTCTTGAGATTTACCAAAAGGTTGGCGACCTCTATTGAGTTGTAAAGATCGCCTGAGAAGTTAAATTGTGTTGCAACACAGACAGATGTCACAAGCACGATGAGAATCGTCGTTATCTTTTCCAAAGCTATCCCTCCAGCAGACGCCTTGCAATCTCGTTCACAATCTGCGGATTGGCAGAACCTTTTGTCTCTTTCATCACTTGACCAACGAAGTAGCCTAAGATATTTGTTTTTCCAGATTTATATTGTTCTACAGCCTTTGGATTCTGCGTCATTGCCTTTCTTATAATCTCTTCTATGAGCTTTTCGTCGCTGATCTGTTTCATGCCCTTTTCCTCGACGATCTGTCTTGGCATCTTCCCTGTCCTGAAAACCTCTGGAAAGATCTCTTTCGCCATCTTGATAGAGATTTCACCTTTCTCCATCAAGGAGAAAAGTTCAACGAAATGCGCTGGAGATATGTTTATTTGCTCTGTTTCGAGTTGTTTCATCTCTCTGAGCAATTCCGTCATGATCCAGTTACTCACCTCTTTGGGCTTATCAATGAGTCTTACACATTCTTCGTAAAAATCTGCAATTTCTTTATTCGCCGCCAAGACAGTTGCATCGTATTTGGGAATCTTGTACTGCGATACAAATCTATCTACTTTCTGATCGGGGAGTTCTATCAGCGTCGATCTGATTTGCTCAATTCTGTTCTGTGAAATGATTACCGGAGGTATATCTGGCTCTGGGAAATATCTGTAATCACTTTCTTCTTCTTTGCCACGCATGGAAACAGTTGTCTTTGTTGCGAGATCCCAGCCCCTTGTTTCCTTTTCAACGTTTACTCCGTTTTTTAGAGCCTCTATTATCCTCTGTTCCTCGTACTCAAGTGCCTTCTCGATGAACCTGAAGGAGTTCATGTTCTTGACCTCTACCCTGTTGCTCTGAGTGCCTCTGAGTTCATCGATTACAGAGATATTTGCATCGCATCGTAGAGCACCTTTTTCCATATCCCCACTACTGACATCCAGGTATCTGAGTATCGAACGAAGTTTTTCGACGAATATTCTCGCTTCTTTGGGTGAAGATAGATCTGGTTCGGTGACTATTTCTACCAGTGGTATTCCACACCTGTTCATGTCAACTAAGGAGTACTGTGCTTGTGTTATCGAATCGCCTTCATGAATCAGCTTACCTGCATCTTCTTCAATGTGAAGTCTTCTGATTCTGACTCTCTTCGTCTGCCCATCTACATCTATATCGAGATAGCCATTTGTCGCGATGGGATAGAAATACTGTGTTATCTGATAACCTTTCGGCAGATCTGGGTAAAAGTAATTCTTTCTGTCAAATCTCGAATATTCGTGAATTACACAGTTCAACGCAAGTGCTATCTTTACGGCGTAGTCTATCATCGAAGAATTCACAATCGGCAAGGCTCCTGGCTGACCAGTGCAAACAGGGCATATTGCCGTGTTCGGGGGCAGTTCGAAGACATCTGCCCTGCAAGAACAAAATGCCTTTGTCTTGGTCAGCAATTGAACATGTATTTCAAGCCCTACTACGGTTCTAAAACTCATATTCTCACCACCGGCATGGGAATCCTTCCATTATCATTATATGCAGATTTCTTCTCGAAATTCCGCGCAATTCTGAGTACTTTTGCATCATCAAACCTCTTACCCATTATCTGTAATCCTACAGGTAAGTTGTGCGCGAACCCAAACGGAATACTTATAGCAGGAATACCAACCAAGTTTGCAGGTACCGTGAAGACATCCATCAAATAATATGTGAGTGGATCTGAAACCGAGCCTATTTTGAAAGCCGGTACGGGCGAAGTCGGAGTGAGAATGGCATCGAATTTCTCAAGAACCTGATTCACATCGTTCGAAAGAAGTCTTCTCACCTTCTGAGCCTTGTTGAAATATGCCTCGTAATAAGCTGCGCTCAGTGTGAAGGTACCAAGGACTATCCTACGACGTACCTCCTCACCAAAACCTACATTTCTTGTTTTCATATAGGTACCTTTGAGTCCATTTTCTTCCACCCTCAAACCATATTTCACCCCATCATACCTTGCAAGATTTGAACTCGCTTCTGCTGGTGCTATCACATAGTACGTTGCGACGGCAAATTTGATTGTAGGGATACGAACTCTCTGTACACTGGCACCAAGCTTTTCTGCAAGTCTTATCGCTTCATCAAATCTCTGAGCAACTTCCTCATCGAGCTGTTCGTACTCATAGACTTCTTCAGGAATGGCGAACTTCATCCCAGCTATATCTTCTTCTATTTGACTTAAGAAATCGATTTTCCTATAAACAGTCGTTGAATCAAAAGGATCTCTTCCTGCTATGATGTCCATTATTAAAGCGGCGTCTCTTACAGATTTTGTTATCGGTCCCACCTGATCCAAGGACGATGCGAAGGCAATTAAACCGTATCTGGACACCAAGCCGTAGGTCGGCTTGAAACCAACTACTCCGCAGAAAGAGGCTGGTTGCCTGACCGAACCACCAGTATCACTTCCGAGTGCAGCTACGACCTGCCCACTCGCAACTGCTGCAGCTGAACCACCACTACTTCCACCTGGTACGCACTGGGTGTCCCAAGGATTTCTCGTTGTGAAGAAGGCTGATCTCTCCGTACTCGAACCCATTGCAAACTCATCCATGTTGGTCTTGCCAACGATGACGAAACCATAATCTTTCAGTCTCTTGACGCACGTTGCATCGTACGGTGGCATGTAGTTCTCGAGTATCTTTGAAGCGCATGTTGTCCTCAAGCCTTTGGTTGTTATGTTGTCCTTGATGGCAATTGGTATTCCCCTATAAGGACCTTCTCTGAACTGAACCTCTTGCGTCACCGTGATGAAGCTTTTGATCAATGGATCGATAGTTCTTATTCTTTCGAAAGACTCCTCAACCAATCTCTCTCTATCGGAGTTCAGACAATCTTCTATCGTCATCTTTTCAAACAAGGGCAATACCTCCTTTTACCAGCGATATCTCTTTCTCCTTAGGATAAATCCCCACAACATTCCCACAACGAAACCTCCTGCATGTGCCCAATAAGCAACACCAGAACTCACAACGCTGTCAAACAACCCGCTGATGATCTGGAAAATGAACCACATGAACAAGTAAATGGTTGCTGGTATCGCAACCAAGAATGGCATGAAGAAGAGTGGGACAAAGGAAATCACTCTCGAATAGGGAAAAAGAACAAAATAAGCACCCATTACAGCTGAGATAGCACCGGAAGCGCCAACCATTGGCACTTGCGAATTGAAACTCAGCAAAAAGTGTGTCATAGCAGCGAGAAAACCGCTCGAGATGTAGAAGATACTGAAAAGAAAGTGACCCATAGTGTCTTCTACATTATCGCCAAAAACGCCTAAAAACCACATGTTCCCAATCAGATGAGACCAGCCACCGTGAAGAAACATATGACTGAAGAGTGGCAACCACTTCGGAGAGTAAAGATCCAGATTGGTTCTCAGCTGCCATATTTGACTCCAGCGTTCTGAAGTAAAGCGAGCAGGAACAAGACCAAAGTTGTACAGAAACTCTACAAGCTCTCGTCTTGACAGAGTCTGTTGGTATATGAAGATTACTACGTTTATCACGATCAAAGCATAGACTACATAGGGTTTTCTTCTGCTAACAATAGTGTCATGTAGTGGAAACAAAGAATCACTTCCCTTGACTAAACACTTTTATTTTTTGATTTTATCACAAAACCTCGTCGATTTTTCCAGAACCTACAACCATTTCGCCATTGTAGAAAACTGCTATCTGCCCTGGAGTCACAGCAAAGATTGGTTCTACACTCGTCACACGAGCATTGTTGTTCTCGATCAATACTTGGCATTTCACTTCTTGGGAGTTTTTTCTGACCTTCACTGTTGCTTCAAAGACCTCATCGACATCTGTCAACCAATTCAGTTCTTTTACCAAGAAAGTTGAGGCGTAGACATCCTTTTGTGTACCAACTACTATGGCGTTTCTTTCTGGATCGATCTTCACCACGTAACTCCTTTCTCCTGTGGAGATTCCTATCTTTCTCTGACCAATCGTGTAGTTTGTCAGACCGTTGTGCTTGCCGATTTGATTGCCCTGTAGATCGAAGATAGGTCCTTCCTCGACTACCAAACCATGTTCTTGGAAAAACGATCTTTGATCTCCATCTGGTATGAAACAGAGATCCTGAGACTCGTCTTTGTTGTGCACGTGAATTCCCGCTTTTCTCGCTATCTCTCTTATCTGTTCTTTGGTTTTATCTCCATTTGGGAAAACGATGTTTTTCAATCTTTCCTTTTCTATCGACGCCAGGAAATATGACTGATCTTTCTCTTTGCTCACAGCTTTGTACAACTTGCCGTTCACAACTCTTGCATAATGTCCACTTGCAACAAGATCTACGCCTTCTTTGGTCATCAAATCCATCACGTAGCCGAATTTTATCAAGCGATTACACCTATAACATGGATTTGGTGTTTTTCCAGATCTGTACTCTTGTAAGAAATATTTGATCACTGAGTCTTTGAAGAGCTCCTGTAGGTACACAACCCTCAATTGCACACCCATTTGTCTGGCTATAAGTTGTGCATCATACGTGTCTGAAGGCGAACAACACACTTTGTGCTTTATCTGCTTTTCTATGTAAAACTGATCGTACATCGTTTTCATGTGGTAAGCAATTACGTCATGACCTTCTTCCTTAAGAGTGTAGAGTGCGACTGCGCTGTCAACACCACCGCTCAGCAAAACACCTACTTTCAACTTCGACCCTCCAATGTGGTAAAATAATTTTGTTTCCAACCTCACAGCGAGGAGGAGCAAGCATGCGAAAAATCTGTTTGCTGATCCTTTTGCTGCCTGTTCTAATCAGTCTTGGTATGAAGATAACTGTCGTCACCGATATAGATTATCCACCTTTTACCTACATAGATCAAGAAGGGAAACTCGTCGGGATCAGCGTGAAACTTTGGCAGCTTTTCTCAGAAAGAACAGGTGTTGAGGTAGAACTTCTCCCCATGAACTGGCATGAGGCGATCGAAATGGCTCGCGAGAAAGAGACCGATGTGATAGATCTCATTTTTGTCACCGAGGAGAGAAAGAAATTCTTGGACTATTCCATATCTGTTTATAAACTCACAAGCAGTATATATTACAACGAAGGTCTGCCGACTTTGAAAAACCTCAACGATCTCACACCTTATGTTGTTGGAGTGAAAAAACAAGATGCGCTTTATGATATTGCGAAAGCTGAAAATCCAAAGATTCAGTTTAAATTCTACGACACTTACGGTGAGTTATTTCAAGCTCTAAAGAATCATGAAATACAAGTAATTCTGATGGATGACATCCCGGCAAGATACTACCTTCACCGATATGATCTCGTATACCAGGTGAGAAAATCTCCTCCTTTCACAGAAAATGACCTGCACTGGGCTGTTCCAAAAGGAAAGAGCGCAGTCTTAGAGTTGCTGAACAGTGGCTTACAGAAGATCTCACCGAAGGAGATTGAACAGATCGTGAGTTCGATGATACCTCCCGCTGGTGTTGATCCTTCTGTAATTTACCTTCTGCTGCTCGTTGTTACAATCCTGATTGGCTTTGTTTTTGCTTTACTCTTGTTCAACAGACTGCTCAAGAACTCAGTGAAAAGAGCTACAGCGGAGCTAAAAAGGAGTAACGAACAACTGAGTGCTTACAACGAAGAGCTCGAAGCATAGTCTGAAGAGATCAAGGTAATCAACGAAGAACTGGAAAGAGCCATCAGTGAGCTTGAGAAAACAAACCAAAGGTTTACGAACACTTTGAAACTCATCAACGAAGCCTTCAACCTTGAAGAAGATGCAGAGAGATTTCTGAAAAAAGCTTTTGATGTGATACTCGATATGTTTCCAAATGTCGATCTTGCCAACATATCTCTTTTTGATGGCAAAGTTTGGAAGGTTGTCGAAGCAAAAGGATTCAACAAAGATTTGATAAATGCGCTCAAAATACCGTCGGATCAACTTTACACGCCGAGTGAACCAGTGTTGGTCAAGGAGATCAGAGAATTCGACAGACAAAGAATGATCAGCGAAATCTTTGAAAAAATAGAGCACATCATACCAAGACCTGCGAACACGATGATACTCCCAATGAAGGTCACCGATCAAATTATCGGTGGCATAGTACTGGAAACAACAGAAGCACAGCAACACTTCAGCGAACATGAACTGACTGCTGCTAACGCGATTGCAAAGATTGTGACTTCTTTCTTTGTCGTGAGAAGATTTGTTACCCTACAGGAAAAAATGAGCAGAGAAATAGTATCGATGCTCGTGAAGGCACTTGAATATTATGACAGATACACTCAAGTACACTCACAAAGGGTAGCTGAACTGTCCAAGAAGATGGCAGGAAAGTTAGGACTATCGGCATCTGAGTTGGAGCTCGCCGCACTTTTACATGATGTAGGCAAGATCTATATTCCTCAGGGCATCTTGAACAAAGAAGGACATTTGACCAATGATGAGTTTGATCTTGTGAAAAAACATCCTGTGAAAGGCTATGAGCTGATCAATTCTATAGGTGGCATGGAGAAGATTGCAAGAATCATTCTTTATCACCACGAGAGATATGATGGAAAAGGCTATCCCATGGGCCTGAAAAATGGTGAAATTCCAATCGAATCTCAGGTGATATTCATCGCAGACAGCTTCGACGCCATGACAACTCCACGCCCTTACAGAAAGACGCCCATGAGTTTTGAAGATGCCATTAACGAGTTGAAGCGTTGCGCTGGAACTCAGTTTAATCCCTTAGTTGTTGAAGTCTTGGTTGGTATAATAAATGATGAACTATCAAGGAGGGAGTGAGGGTATGAAGAGATTTGTTTTGTTGCTTGGCGTGATCTTATTGATTTTGTATGGCTGCGCAGAAACACAAGAAGACATTCCAACGGTTGAAGATCTGGCTAAAGATCTCGCGGGTGCTCTTGAGAAACTCTTGAGCAACGACTTGAGTACTATTTCCAAGTATGTCAAAGTAACAGACGAATTTTCATTAAAACCAGAAGCTGACAAGTACTTGAATGCACTGAAAGATACTTTTAGCACACTGGGTAACAAGGTAGAGTTCGTAGGCATTCAGGAGACGAAAGCCGCAACGCCAGTTTATTCATTCGATATCAATACCGATAAACCAGAATCTGTTGAGAAAGTTTATCTGATGAATATCTTGTTGGTTCAGACTCAGGGTACCTTGACTATTTCAAAAAAGCTGTTTGTTCTACCATTCATCACTTTGAATGGTGAAACAAATAAGATATATCTTGCTGTGATCTATAAAGATGATGATCAAGTCAAGATCTTTCCAAATCCCATAACACCTTAAGGAGATTCAGGATTGGTTAATCTAACCTTTTCTTCACAGTGATGAAAAGGTTTTGTGCCTTGAACTTCCTCTTTTCTATCAGTTGACGTGGTATAAAAATAAAAAAGGCTTTTTGGGAGGCGGTGCAATGAGTAGAAGCGTGATCATAGATGGCTCTATCATCTACACTAATTACAGTCAAATCGTAAGCCAGAGGAAGTTCGAGTCACTATTAAGAGAATTCGTGGATATCTTGAAAGATAGAGGTAGCCCACTTCTTAATGCTTTGAATGCCTTTAAGGTCAACAGTGACTACGATATACACAGGTTTGCCGAATATTTGCACCTTTTGACGATGAGAAATATCAAAGAAATCACCAATATCATATACTATGTAAACCCAAAGGATTTGGAAAGATTCATAGAGGCCTTTTATACATTCTGGCGCTCGAAACACAGATTCATGGTTCGCCAGGAGAAGTATGTCGAAGACCACAATAGACGTGCCAGTATTGAATACACGATGACGATGGTAGGAGACCAGTTCAAAGCTGTGATAAAGAACCTCTACAGAGAAGTGATGATGAACGTCTCAAACACCTTTCCCACTGTAATGAGACAACTTCCAAGTGGTGCACAGGTTATGTTTTTGATTGATGAGCCAAACGGTGAAAAGTATCAAGAACATCCCTGGATGTCAAAAATCCCAACTGTATGGGGTGCCATCTTCGATCCACCTGCGATCTTTTACACGAAATCTAACAAAAGAAAGGGAGTACTACCCGTCATTGAAGAAACGATACTGGACAAGGTCGTACTTGATCCTACTGAGTGGTATCGATTCACAATCTTCGTAGGCGATCTTCTCTTTTATAACTTTGTCCATGCCGAATACTTGGCACACGGTGCAGGTCTTGCTAACTTGTTTGAACTCGCTACCCCAAAGGACTTGAAACACAGAGAACCGGATGGAATACTGATATTCGGATTACCGACGAGCAAAATTCCCAACTACAACGATAAATGGAAAAATGGTGTGATTTTCAAGGACAAGAAGCTTTATGTCGGTGTGATACCTGCTCTTGACGAAAATGACTATTTTGGTTACATGAAAAAGACAACTCTGACAATCCACAATTTGATCAAGATCGATCACGGAAAACTTCCAATACACGGCTCGATGGCAAGAATTACTCTGAAGAGTGGCAAGAGTGTTGTTGCGATGTTTGTCGGTGACAGTGGAGCTGGAAAGAGTGAAACACTCGATGCTCTCAACAGACTTGAAGAAGTTGCGCAGATCGACACGATCATAGATGATATGGGAAGTCTCTCTATTGCAGATGGCCACGTCGTTGCATTGGGAACAGAAACAGGCGCCTTTGTCAGACTCGATGATCTTCCGCCGGGATTTGCATACTCGACAATGGATAGAAGCATTTTCATGAATCCAGATCAGGTGAATGCACGCGTTATTGTGCCCTTCAACAACTACAACGAAGTTATCACACCTACTCACATAGATTTCTTTTTGTACGCGAACAATTACACCGAAGTGAGCAGAGATGAAGATCGAATAATCTTTTTCGACAACATAGAAGATGCTTTGAAAGTGTTTTCAGAAGGAAAGAGAATGAGTAAAGGTACCACTTCTGAAACCGGTTTGACGACCTCCTACTTTGCCAACCCATTTGGGGCTGTGCAAAGGCAAAAAGAACATCACAAGATCGCAGAACAGTTCATGAAGAAGATGTTCGAGACAGGTATCAAAGTTGGTGAAATCAGAACGATGCTCGGTGTTGAGGGGTACGAAAAAGAGGGAACTATGCTCGCAGCCAAAGCCCTTTTGAAGGTGATCGAGCAAAGTTAGAAAGGCTCGATTCAACATGAAATTGAGTTCTACTTTGCGGAGAAACCGGCCAAGAGGACGAACGATAGTACCACCAGCAGTGCACAGCTGAGGGCAATAGTTCTCCAAATAAGGGCAGTCGATCTTTTCCAAGAGGCATACACAGGCCGTGGTGTGAGGAAATAGCCAAAGAGCATGCCCGTGACAAACCCACCAACGTGTGCTGCGTTGTTTATACCACTTCCCGGAATGAACCCATAGATGATGTTGAACAATATCATGGGTAGGAGTGCATAACCCGTGAACTGCCTAATGAAGAATGGTGTGTCACGTCTGAAACCGAGCGCAAAGAGTACTCCAACAAGTCCAAAGATTGCGCCACTTGCCCCTACTGAAATCGCCTTGTAGTAAAGAAAATGTGTTGCGACATTACCCACAACACCAGTTACCAAATACACAAAGATGAACTTTTCAACACCGTATATGGATTCGACAATATTTCCAAAGTAGAACAGCGCATAAGAATTGAATAGCAAATGCAATAGTCCACCGTGAACGAAGATCGCTGTAATCAGTCTATACCATTCACCATTAGCCACAAGTGGACCATATTGTGCACCAAATCGAATGAACAGATAAGCTTGTGTTCTAAAGCCTGAGAAACTCTCAACAAAAAACATTAGAATCGCCACCACAACGTTTATCACCAAGACCACATATGTGGCTTTCAGAGATCTCAACCTTCACACCTCCTTCTTGATTATAAGCCATGAATCCCAAGCGATCGGAAGGCAAAGCACAAACTCAAGTTGAAAATCGCATCAGGGAATGGCTCTCATGCCAACAGTTTTGTTGACATGACGCAACATGAATGATATAATTGAAAAAGTTGAGAAAAAATTCACTGATTTCGTAAGATGAGTGTATCCTTAAGGAATTTGTCTTAACATGTTGTGTACGAAACCACTTTGATAAAGGAGGCGGTGCAGGTGAAGAAGTTGCTGGTATTTCTGTTAATCTGTGTAGCCTTTGTGGTCTTTGCAGAACAAATCATCAAGATCGGAGCCATATTCCCACTGACAGGTCCCGCGGCGGCGACCGGTGTGAAGATCAAGTACGCAGTTGAGGTAGCTCAAGAGATCATCAACAACGAACATCCTGAGATCGAACTCTTACTTGGTAAGACGGCTGGTTTGCCGAATCTCAACGGAGCTAAGATTCAGTTTGTCTTTGCAGATCACCAAGCTAACCCTGAATTAGCGATGGCAGAGGCAGAAAGGCTTATCAGAAATGAAGGTGTAGTGGCTCTCATAGGTTGTTATCACTCTTCAGCCACAAAGCCTGCCAGTCAAGTGGCAGAAAAGTATGGAATACCGTTCATAGCAGGTTCATCGAGTTCTGCTGCTCTGACTGAAAGAGGGCTCCAATGGTTTTTCAGGATAGCTCCCCATGACGGTATGGAAACGGTGTTTTTCTTTGAATACTTGAAGTACCTGAATCAGAAATTCAACGCCAACATTAAGAGAGTCGCAGTTGTTTACATCGACAACGAATACGGTGTTCATGCCGCGCAGATGGTGAAGGAGAAGATAAAGAATTACGAAGCAGATGGTTTTACATTAGTGGCAGATGTGAAATATCCAGCGAATGCAACAAATGTGGACATCGAAGTTCAGAAGATCAAAGGAGCCAAACCAGACGCGATTTTCCACGCATCTTACATTGGTGATATGACGATGTTTGTCAAGAAGTATAAAGAATTCAACGTATTGCCAAAGGTTGTTCTCTCATACTGCGGTGGATATCAAGACCCACAGTTTGTTGTCAACCTCGGAAAGGATGCAGATTACTTTGCAGGACCAAACGCGACAACATCAGCACTCTTCAAGAAGATGCCGATTCTTGCTAAAATCAACGAGTTGTACAGAGCAAAATCCGGTGTAGACATCGACGGACCAACTCTGGAAGACTTCGCTTCGGCAATCGTCATAGCAGAAGCAATCAATTTGGCTGGATCAACCGATCCACAGAAGATACTGAATGTTCTAAAGACCACGTCCTTCATGGCTCCTTACTTTGTGTCGGGAAGAATCAAATTTGGTCCCGATGGACAAAATATCTATTCTGCATCCGTTATGACTCAAATCTTCAACGGTGTTTATGAAGCCGTTTGGCCTGAACAATACCAAACAAAAGAACCAGCACCTCAATTTCCTGAGTGGAATAAGAGATGAACGAAGGGGGGCGCAAGCCCCCTTTAAAGATTTAGCACAAAGAGGGGATGAGCGATGTTCCTTCAGATTCTTCTGACTGGTGTACTGATAGGCTCTGTTTACTCTCTTGTCGCCGTTGGTTTGACACTCGTATGGGGATTAATGGACATCATAAATTTTGCACATGGTGACTTGATGATGATCTCAATGTACACGGTCTTTTGGTTGTACACACTTTTGAAATTTGATCCTTTTGTTTCTCTGCCGATTGCAGCGGGCCTTACAGCATTACTCGGTATCTTGATCTACAAGTTCGTGATCAAACGTGTGGTCAACGCACCGGGTTTGATGGCATTACTCGCCACCTTTGGTTTGAGCCTTTTCATCAGAAATTTTGCACAATTTCTTTGGTCTCCCAATTACAGGTTTGTCGGAGAATCGATTCTCTCGGGCAAGAGAATTCTCTTAGGTGATCTGGTACTAGGACTTCCACAGTTGGTGGCAGCGCTTGGAAGTATTGCCATGACTCTTTTGATAGCCTTATTCATAAAGAAGACTAAGACTGGAAAGGCAATTCAAGCAACTGCCCAGAGTAGAGAGATAGCGGAATTAATGGGTGTTAATACCGAAAGAATATATGCTATAACCTTTGCTCTATCAGGAGTATGTGTTGGTGTCGCTGGTACACTTCTTTCTGGCATTTTCCCAGTTTATCCGGAGTCTGGCGCTATGTATGGATTGCTGGCCTTTGTGATCGTCGCGTTAGGTGGTTTCGGAAACATTTGGGGGGCTTTCTACGCGGGAATCTTGATTGGTCTCACCGAAGCAATAGGTGGTTTCTACCTTGGCACCCAGTTCAAATATGCCTTGGCATTCTTGATATACCTTCTGGTTTTGCAGTTCAGGCCTAAGGGCTTGTTCGGGTGGTGATCTTGCAGATGAAAAATCGTATGCTCTATGTGATCTTGTTGGCAATATTGATTCTTCCATTTGTTTTTCAAAATGTGAATTTTCAACATGTTCTGATAATGTTCTTGATCTTCGCCGGTCTTGGTGAGAGCTGGAATATCATAACAGGTTTTGCTGGTCAGACTTCTTTCGGCCATGCGGCATTTTTTGGCATTGGTGCGTACACCTCAACGGTTCTCTTTTATAAATTCGGTGTATCGCCGTGGATTGGCATGATAGTAGGTGCCATATTCGCCTCGATAGTAGCTGCCGTTGTGAGTTATCCGTGTTTCAGATTGAAGGGACATTACTTCGCCATTGCCACACTGGCTGTGGCGGAGATCATCAAGCAACTTTTTGTAAGCTGGGATTTTGTGGAGGGTGCAACCGGTATATCTATACCAGTTAAGCCAGACAGTTTCTGGCTCATGCAATTTCATAAGTCGAAGATACCTTACTTTCTCATTGCTTATATTCTTTTCGTAATTGGCTTGACTATTGCCATCCTAATTGAGAAAAACAAGATGGGATATTATCTGAAGGCAATACGCGAGAGTCATGAGGCTGCTGAAGCTTTAGGCATAAGTACGACTAGGTACAAACTGTACGCAATGATGATAAGTTCTGCGATCACAGCCTTGTTTGGCTCGTTGTATGCGCAGTACATTTTGTACATAGACCCATTCATGGTTTTTGGACTCGACATATCGATGAAGATTGTCTTGCTGACAGTCCTTGGTGGAATTGGTAATGTCTATGGACCTGTTGTCGGAGCTGGTATACTGATACCACTTTCAGAATACACACGTGCCTTCTTAGGAGGAACAGGAAAGGGTATAGACTTGATGATCTATGGCGCACTAATTGTTGTAGTTGCATGCTTTGAACCACGAGGTATACTCGGACTTTTCAAGAGATCCAAAAAGAGAGGTGCACAATATGTCAAGACCGCTGCTTGAAGTCCAAAATGTGACTATGAAGTTCGGCAGTCTCATTGCAAATGACAGCGTTTCCTTTTCCGTGAACGAGGGAGAGATAGTCAGCTTAATAGGACCTAATGGTGCTGGTAAGACAACGCTTTTCAATTGCATAAGTGGATTCTACAAACCTTTCTCAGGAAAGGTCTTCTTCGATGGAAAAGAGATAACCGGAAAAACAACACACGAGATCACCTTGATGGGTTTGACCAGAACTTTTCAGATCGTCAAGCCTCTGAAGGAAATGACGGTGAAAGAAAATGTACTGACAGGAGCTTTCTTGCATGCAAACAGCAGAAAAGAAGCTGAAATCATCGCTGAACAGGTTTTGCAGATGACTCACTTGTGGGAAAAGAGAGATATGCTAGCAGGCAGTTTAACAATAGCGGACAAAAAACGGCTTGAGATCGCAAAGGTTCTTGCCACCAAACCGAGAATGATCATGTTAGACGAGACAATGGCAGGCCTGAACAGAACAGAGGTTAAGGAAGCAATGGAACTGTGTGTTGCTCTGAACAAGAGTGGTATCACACTCTTGATAGTCGAACATGTTATGGAAGCTATTATGCCCATCTCAAACAGGGTTATCGTTCTGAACGCTGGGAAGAAGATCACCGAAGGGACTCCAGAGCAAGTTACAAACAACGAAGAGGTCATAAAGGCTTACTTAGGGGAGAGGTACTATGCTAAGAGTAGACAAGCTAACAGTGGGATATGACAGCGTACCAGTTATCTTCGAGGTTTCTTTCAACGTGAACGAGGGAGAACTGGTTTCAATAGTTGGCTCGAACGGAGCAGGTAAGTCTACCATTTTAAAAACCGTATCGGGATTGTTGAAACCTTTCTCCGGAAAGATCGAGTTCATGGGCAAAAGGATCGATCAACTCCCGGCTCATGAAATTGTCAAAATGGGAATCGCACACGTTCCCGAAGGCAGACATGTCTTTGGCAAGATGTCGGTGAGGGACAATTTGCTGATGGGGGCTTATACGATAGACGATCAATCACAAATTCAGAAACTTTTGGCAGAGGTTTTTAAGCTCTTCCCAAGATTAAAAGAAAGGGAGAACCAGAAAGCAGAAACGCTTTCCGGTGGAGAACAACAAATGCTCGCAATCGGAAGGGCTCTGATGGCAAAACCAAAACTTGTTTTGGTTGACGAGATGTCCTTGGGATTGATGCCCCTCATAGTTGACAAAGTATTAGATGTTCTCAAAGAGATAAACAAAAAAGGTGTAGCAGTATTGATGGTTGAACAAAAGGTACAAGAAGCCTTGGAAATAGCAGACAGAGGTTATATTCTCCAGACCGGGAGGATAGTTGCAGAGGGCACTGGAAAAGAGTTACTTGAAAACGAACTCGTGAAAAAGGCATACCTTGGGATGTGATCTCTTCTCAACCTTGCGATGGGGATGAGATTTCATCCCCTTTCTGTTTGATTTACTTCAGTTGTTGAACTTCACTGTGCTTTGTTTTCATCTTTCTCAGAGAACCTTTATTAGGATTCTATGGCCAAGAAAATCATTGAACGCAGAAACACATCCTACTGAAGATTTATAAACGCTTCATATCGAGTTCTGAGTTTGGTCATCTCAATGCTATTTGAATCTTTCACAGCAACTTTCGTTTGATATTCTGTTCTTTGTAGTCTTTTCATCTTCATTCATTGAAGCGTTATGAAATTCGCTTTTGGCATCGTTAATTTCATGATTTGTGAAACCAATGTCTTCACGAAAGACTCTGAAGAATCTGCCTTTGCTGGTGTTGAAAACACTCAAGATTGACTCTGAGTTGTTAAGCAGAAAATGTGCCTTTCAGTTGTTTCATTGTAAAATATAACTTAGACTGAGTGATGGAGGCGATGAACATGAAAGCTCAGATTGGAGTAGTCGGACTTGCCGTTATGGGGCAGAATTTGGCTTTGAATATCGCGCGAAAAGGTTACAGCGTGGCTGTGTACAACAGGACGGCAGAGAGAACTAAGAAATTCGTTGAAGAGAGAGTGAAAGGTGAAAAGATATTGCCTTCTTATGATCTTCAAGATTTTGCTCGATCCATCGAAAGACCAAGAAAGATAATTCTCATGGTTAAGGCAGGCTCTCCTGTCGATGAGATGATTGAAGAACTTTTGCCATTCTTAGAAAAAGGAGATCTCCTAATAGATGCCGGAAATTCTCACTACGCAGATACCAACAGAAGATTGGATAAGCTTTCTCAACACGGCATTCTTTACCTTGGTACAGGAGTTTCAGGTGGCGAGTATGGAGCATTGCACGGCCCGTCGATAATGCCTGGTGGAACTTTGGAAGCCTATAAATTGGTTGAAAATATCTTTTTGAAGATCGCTGCGAAAACAGAAGATGGACCATGTTGTACTTATGTCGGTAATCGTTCGGCAGGGCATTTCGTGAAAATGGTACACAACGGTATTGAATATTCGATAATGCAAGCAATCTCTGAGATCTATGATGTGATGAGAAAAGTCTTGAAAATGAACAGCGAAGAGATCAGACAAGTTTTTGAGCAATGGAATAGAGGTGAACTTTCCTCCTTCCTCGTTGAAATAACCTACAAGATTATGGGAAAGATAGACGAAGAAACGAACAAACCTTTGGTTGAGTTGATACTCGATAAAGCAGAACAAAAAGGGACTGGCAAATGGACTGCACAGGCAGCCCTTGATCTTGGTGTTCCGACTCCATCTTTGAGTACTGCTGTCTTCGCAAGAACCATTTCTCATTTCAAAGAACAGAGAGAACAACTGTCAAAGATCTTTGGAGACAAACGCAAAGTAAACGTTGACAGATCACTTTTGCAAGATCTTGAAAGATCACTGCTCTTTGCCATCTTTCTCTCTTTCTCGCAAGGTCTATGGCTCATCAGTGAGGCATCGATGGCTTACAAATACGACATTGATCTCTTAGAGGTTTTGAGAATCTGGAAAGGTGGCTGTATCATAAGGGCAAGGCTCTTAGACTTTCTGCGCAAGATTTTGAAAGAAAATCCGCAGAATGTCAATTTGCTTGCAAACAAGGCTGCAATGGATTTTATTAAAGAAAAACTTTCTTCTGCCTTGAAGGTCACTTCAATCGCCAGAGAAGCATCTTTGCCGATGCCCGTTTTGAACAGTTGCATCGATTATCTCTTCAGCTTGACGGAAGAAAAGTTGCCTGCAAATCTCATACAAGCACAGAGAGATTTCTTTGGTGCTCACACGTTTGAGAGGATTGACAAAGAGGGAACTTTTCACGTTGAATGGCAGGAATTGGAATGAAAAAAGGTGGGGCGTCTGCCCCACCTTTAGAGTTTCTTCATCAGTGATGAGGTGTTTCTGTATAGCTCGAGGAAAATCTCGTAGTATTTATCGTATGTCTGTTTTGATTTTGAATCCGGTTCGATGGCTTCTTTGTATTTAACCCAACCTTTAATTCTCTCTGGTTTGTCTATTACACCAGTGCCGAGTCCTGCTAAGAACGCATCTCCAAAGGGTGCTTCCACAAGACTTGCAACTTGGCGCATTTTGAAACCAGTGACATCAGCGAAGATTTTCACCCAAAGATTTGATTTCGCAACGCCACCGACGATCCAGCATTCATCGTTGAGTTTCAAGCCCGCCTTCAGGCCCTCTTCGATGTTGTGTCTTAGAGCATAGGCTGCTCCTTCCATAAGAGCTCTGTACAGGTGCGCACGACTGTGATAGAGGCTGAGCCCGAAAACAACTCCTTTTGCAAATGGATCCCATATGGGGGACCTCTCACCCATAAAGTAAGGAAGTACTACAATACCTTCACTTCCTGCTGGGATCATCGCTGCCTCTTTGTCGAAAAGTTGGTATGGCGATGTGTCGATTCTCTCAGCCACTGTTGTTTCTGATTCTCCGAATTGTTCTTTGAACCACCTTGCGAGTGCCCCTGTTGTTGCTGAACCACCAAAGGTGTAGATTCTCTCTGTATCGTATACCACGTAAGGATAACTCACCAGTCCAAAAGCCAATTTGCTGCCATCGTGAACGGTCCCCCAACACGTCGATGTTCCAACCATCGCAACGTGTTCTCCTTCTTCAAGTGCGCCCGCTGAAAACTGTGCAACCGGTGCATCGATACCCCCCGCAACAACGAGTGTACCTTCCAGCAAACCACACAACGCTGCTGCTTCTTTTGTCACCTTGCCAACTACATCAGAAGATTTCACAATTCTCTCCGGTAGATAATCAATTGGTATACCGAGAACTTTACACATGTGATCGGACCAATTTAGTTTGCGAATATCGAACAAGCCACCGATATTGCCTGCAGAAGAGTAGTCTATCGCAAGTTCCTTGGTCATTTCGTAGATCACGTAGTCTTTAGGTGTGACGAATTTGTAGATCTTCTTCCATACCTGTGGTTGATTGTTTCTTATCCACATCATCTTTGGGAAACCAAAGTACGAGTCGACATAATTTCCGGTTATTTGGAAGATCTCTTCTTTTGGTATGTTTTTCTTAACCCACTCTGTCTCTTCCACAGCACGGCGATCCATCCAGATCAGACATGGATACAACGGCTGCATATTCCTGTCAACCGGAACTCCGGCACCACCGAACAGACCACTTATTGCCACACCGGCTATCTTATTTTTTTGAACTTTCGAGTTCTCGATTACTTCTCTTATAGTCTGAAAAACTGCTTTGACCCACACATCGGGCCATTGCTCAGCCCAATTTGGTTTGGGTTTGATGACATCATACTCCATGGAAGCTTCGGCGATGACATTGCCAGATTCATCGACCATCACAGTCTTTGTTCCCTGAGTGCCAATATCACTGCCTATCAAATACATCGTTTATGCCTCCCTTGATCTTCAATCAGTGACAATTGCAGGAATTCACTGTGAAGATCTCCCAACCTTTGTATTTCTCAAGAGCCTCAATTATTGCATCTTTCACCAAACTCTTGCTGACAGCAACGTGATGTTCAAAGCCATACTGAGTTATGATTCTGAGCAGAGATCTCAACTGTGGTATGTGAGCCACGCCATAACCTCCAAAGGTCTTCAGGCTGTCATTTGTGAATTCACCTTCTGCTATCACACCGGCAATGGTGCCTTCGTTGTCAAAAGAAGAAAGCCTCAGGAAAGTTGCAGGACCTGCTGCGATCTTCCCGGTACATGTGCCATAGGTGTTTTCCTTTCCAACAGTACCAGCGATGATAGCTTGATAGGACATCTGACAACTCTCGAAGAAGGACTTCGGGAAGTTGCTACAGTGGAACATAATGGCTTTTTCTGGATCATCGCCGTAGTTGTTATTCCAGTCCATGAGAGCAGACGGGCTGTTAGATGCAAGCTGCAGAACGTACATAGACAGTGCACCCATTACGTCCATTTCACATGCGCTTGGAATGAGTGATTCAGAGAAGATGCTCATAACAGCACAGGGTACTATCCCATACAGAGCTTCCAACGCAGTCCAACACTGAAATGCCATTGCGTTGATTTTGTTTTCTTTCATCCATCCTCTGACAGCAGCAGCCAAACGAGCCATTTTGTCAAGTGCTTCAGTTGGAATACCACGTGGTTTGAAGGCACTCTTCAGCTTTTCAAGTTCCTGCGATAGTTCAGAAGATTTAGAATCAAAACTGCATGCACGCGCAATGATTTCTGAAAGATCTATTGTTTCTACTGTCACTCCATATCTTTCCAAGATCTTCTCGCTGAAGCGCACAGTGTTGAAAGCTGCCGGTCTTGCTCCAATAGCTCCGATCTTGACATTCTTAAGGCCCCTCACTATTCTGCAAACAGTCAAGAAATGATCGATATCTTTCTTGAATTCCTCACTCTCTGGATCTTCTACATGCTCGGTTGTATCCGAAAAGGGGATACCATATTGCACAAGGTTGTTGCAGAGAGATATCTTTCCGCAGAACGAATCTCTTCTGCTTTCAATTCCAAGTTTCTTCAGATCATCTGAAAAGGCATGAACCAAGACTGGTACATTCAGGCCAGAAAGACGTATCGCCGTTGCTGCAGAACGTTCATCACCGAAGTTTGGAAGTGTAACGACTATACCGGCAATTCTGTCAGCATGTTCTTTAAAGAGTCGAGCACATTTTTCTGCATCTTCAATGTTTTCTACTGCTCCATATTTTGTGTCCTGTGGGGACAGTGTTACTACCTCAATTCCCATTTTTTCAAAAACAGAAAGAACTCGCTTGCGTCCCTCTTCGACTAATGAACCGGGGAAAAATCCCCTGTTACCAACAATCAAACCGATCACCATCTTATCGACGTTCATTGTTCGTTCCCTCCTCTCTCAATTTGGCAACCTCTATGGACAATCCTACACCTTCTAAAACGCAACATACCAATGCGCTGCTGTTGGCAATCTCTCGTCACAAATAGATTTTTCAATCCCACTTCAATTTGGCTCAACAAGCACTATCAGAATCTTTCAACAGGTATTTCCATAACTGTTAAAGAATGTGCTGGCAACTCAACGATTGTCATTTCTGAAGACAAAGTGACTTTTCGAGCTCTGAGTTGAACTCGATCTGGATTCTCGAAGTTGTTTTCAGCAAGAACATCATCTGCATTCAGTTCAATGACGTTTGCATCTTTCGAGAAACTGAAATCTGACAGATCGATCTTCACTTTGGCTTGCCTGTCTTTGTAATAATTTGCAAGTGCTAAGGACAACAAACCTCGAGTTTCATCATAAGTTGCTGAACCATCAACATAAGGTACATTCTCAACTTTCAAAGACAGTCTGCCTTCAAAGAAACTTTTTGCCTTAATGGAGTAAGTATCTGAATTGATCTCTATTCCCAGACGTGTTCGCCCTGTGTGGTTTACAAAGAGGTCGAAAACGTGATAGATCGGTGACAGAACCATAATTTCTGTGTTTGTCTTGATCATTCCCAAAGCATTGACCATCTGTGCAAGGTTTGCCATCTGTACTGTATCAGACATTCTGTGCAAAGTGAAGAAAATACCTGCAGCAAAGAGTGCATCTTTCAAAGTGTACGGTTCTTCCAAAAGCACAATACCCTTCTCTGATGCTTCTTTTTCTGGGATAACTTGATACCACACATTCCATTCATCCAACGCAATCTTTACATGATCCAATTTGAGATGTTTGATCTCACTCTCAAGCAATTTCAACCGTTCTCGCACGTAATATGCAGCTGAAATGGTCTCGTAATGGTCTTCAGAACCGTGATATTGATGAATCGATATGTAATCAATAACCTTCCCGGCGTGTTTCAACACCGTCATATCCCAATCAGGATCATCGGCTCCCACGGCGATTATCTTTATCGAAGGGTCGATACCTTTCATGAATTGGGCAAACTGCCTGAGTTTTTCTGCATACTCAGCTGCACTGCAGTGACCAACTTGCCAAGGACCATATACCTCATTTCCAATACCCCAATATTTGACCTTGTAAGGTTGTTGGTGTCCAAACTGCTTTCTGAGAGATGCGTATTTAGTGGGTGTGTTGAGATTGCAATATTCCAACCAATGAACAGCTTCGTCGAGGGTGCCTGTGCCTAAACTCACCGCAAGATAAGGTTCAGCTCCAACTTCTCTGCAGTATTCGATAAACTCGTCTGTACCAAACTCATTTGTCTCGATGCCACCCCAAATGTAGTTGAGCAGCTTTGGTCTTTTCTCAACAGGACCTATACCATCTTCCCAATGGTACGCCGAGGCGAAATTCCCACCGGGCCATCTTAAGATTGGACATTTGATCTTTTTCACTGCCGCAAGGACATCTTTTCTGAAACCCCTTTGATCTGATAAAGGTGAGTTTCGCTCAAAAATACCTCCGTAGATGCATCTACCTAAATGTTCGATAAAATGTCCATAGATTTTCTCATCGATTTTCCCAACCTTTTTCTTCCAGACTTTCACATAGCCATCCATTCGATTTCCCTCCTTGTACTTCACACAATTTTGAACCTCGAAATGTTTTCCAGTTTGAGGATTCATTGACGATCTCGCTCGAATCTCTTGGTATACACCGCTGAACGAAAGATCTTTTCCTAGCCGGTGAAGCCTGTCTTTCACTCATGTTTTGTATAACCAGCAAGCGACTTCATGCCTCCCTGAACCAACTTTTATCATCGGCGGCTTAGAACTCTCACATAGCTCATTCTTCTGTGGGCATCTTGAATGAAATTTGCAACCAGTTGGTGGATTGATCAGACTAACAGTTGCACCTGGTATTGGTTTCTTTTCAGCTTTGTCACCTATTCTTGGAATCGAAGAGAGTAGAAATTTAGTGTATGGATGAAGAGGATCAGAGAACAATTCCTCCACTGAGCCAAATTCCACTACGTTTCCACAGTACATTACGGCTACGGTGTTCGCCAAACCAGGTATCAAAGAAATATCATGAGTGATGAAGACAAAAGAAATCTCCCGTGTTTTGTGGAGGGAACTGAGAAGCTCAAGAATATCACTTTGTGTAACAACATCTAGTGCTGATGTAGGCTCATCTGCGATCACTAACTTAGGATTCAGAAAGATTGCCAGTGCAATTACAACTCTTTGTTTCATACCTCCAGAGAGTTCAAACGGGTACATTTTCAGAACTTGTTCTGAAAGGTTGACCAATCTTAAGTGACTTTCGACAGCCTTTATATCAAATGGCAAACCATGAGATGACAGTAAGTCGCGAAAGATCTGCTCAACCTTCCTTATAGGGTTCAACGCACTGAGTGATCCTTGGGGTATACACGAAATTTTCTTCCACCAAGCCTTCGGTAGACTATTCTCTTTGCCGGAGATTTCATATTCGCTATCCTCAAAGATAAGGCGCACATTCCCACTAATGATCTTCAACGTCGAGTCTAAAGCACCGTATAGAACCTTGGCTAAGGTTGTTTTACCGCAGCCAGATTCACCTACTATAGCCAAAAAGTCATTCTTCTCTATCGACAGAGACACATCATCCACGGCCTTGACGGTTCTGAGCGTTCCGTTCTGCTCGATAGTGTAATATGCCTTGAGGTCATTAACTTGTACGAGACTCATCTGCCGACCTCCCCCGCGTTGATACTCCTCAATCGTGGATTAATGAAAGACGTTATGCTCGTGAACAGAAGATACAAAGAGGTAAAGAGGAGGACGATGAAGACAATTGGGAAGAATATCCACCACCATGCACCGGTAACCATTGCTTGTTGCTGTATTGCCCAGTAAGTCACGGTTCCCATTGTTGGGATATCCAAAGGTGCTAATCCAAGGATCGACAGGGTTATCTCCAAGCCCAAAGACCAAAGCATGTTGTTTATAGTCGTAGCAAGAATAATTGGAAGTATATGCAAGAGATATTCAGAAAATATCAAACCAAAGATACTTCTGCCAGAGAACACAGCTGTAAGAGTGTACTTTTGTTCCCTTAAACTGAGTACTTGAGATCTTATAAGCCTTGCATCCCATGGCCAACCAAAGAGTGCCAAAACAACTGCCAAGGTGGAGAAGGTCATACCGCGTGCAATGAGTCGCAAGAAAACCAGTATTGGGAATATCGGCAACACAACGAATGTATCACAAAAAAGCATCAAAACACTATCAATTATAGCTCCGCCTCTATATCCAGCGATAACACCAATGATTATCGCTATAATACGCGACAGAAGGGCAACTTCCAACCCAAATATCAGTGAATTCTTCAAAGCGAACGTCAGCAACCAGAAAAGATCTTGTCCTCTACCGTTGGTTCCGAATATATGTTTCAAGGAAGGTGGACGGCTTATAGGTGCATAATAACTTGAACGTGGATCATAAGGCGAAAAAAGAGATAGTAGAACAAAAACGAGCAGAAGTGCAAGGACAATCACACCAAATCTAAATCTCACGTCAGTTCTGAAAAGTTTTCTCACAGTGTTGGTGAACGCTCTCATATGTCGATTCCCCTTCCTGAGGGTCCATCAATGCCTAACCTGGTACATACTGAATCCTTGGATCGATGAACGGTAACAGAAGATCCACAATCAGTGTTGCCAATGCAACAGCTACAATTGAAAACAGAGTAGTTCCCATCACCAGGTTGTAATCTGATTGCATTATTGCCGTGTAAATAAGAGTTCCTAATCCAGGATAATTGAAGACGATCTCAGTTATTATCGTCCCGTTGAATATGAATCCAAGTTGCAAACCAAGACCTGTTAACTGCGCAGGCATTGCCAATCTCATGACGTAGCTCCTGAGTATGATAGAATCTCTCAATCCCATTTGACGCGCAAAGCTCACGAAGTACTCACCTGTTATGTTCGATACCAAATTTCGCATGTTCAAAAACCATGCACCTACGCCAACTATTATCAACGAGAAAGCAGGAAGAAAACCATACTTCACAACACTCTTTACAAAACTCCAGCTCAAGGTTGGCGTAAGACCTATTTTGTATGCACCACCAGTTGGGAACCAGTGTAATACATAGGCAAAGAGTATCAACAATAAAAGCGCAAGAATATAATACGGAACGGGTCTTACAGCGTTGGAAACTATTTCAACAACTCTAACCCATACACCTTTATTCCTGTAACCAGCAATTCCACCGAGAATCGTTCCAACGACCCACGAAAGTATTGCTGTCAGTGCAAGTAATCCAACAGTCCACGGGAGGGATCTGGATATAAGCGTTATGACTGGAGTGGGGAATGATGCAAATGATGGTCCGAGGTTTCCTTTCAGCAATTCTTTCCAAAACGTGATATACTGACTGAAAAGCGATCCTTCCAATCCATACAGTTTCAGCAATGCTTGTTTCATCTTTTCCATGCTCTCGGCTGGTAAATAAGCGCCCGACATCTGCAATCTTCTGATTGCCATTTCTGCAGGATTTGCACCTGGGACCAATCTTGGAATCAGAAAAACGATCGAGACACCTATGAAAATCACAAGCAGACTGATCAACAATCTCGTTATGAAGTACTTAGATAAAAACCTGACAAAATCTTTCACACAGACTCCTCCCGTGGACTCAAAAACTCTGTTGATTAGCTCACCAGCTCAACTGCGAAAATCACCATCACTTTCTACCAGTCGGCTGCAATTTTAAGAACATGAATCTCGTGTTACCCCAGTTAGGAACAGGATTTGTGTATGGATCATCTGAAGTAGGATACCCAGTCCAGTAATATCCATCACAAACCGTGAAGACATTGTAAGAGAACATTGGGATTATTGGCATATCCTCTACGCAGGTTTTCACATATTCCAGTCCCAGATTGATCATTTCCTCCGTACCCTTGAAGAAGTCTGTCCCTCTTAAAGCTTCGATTATTTTATCGATTTTTTCGCTCTTGTATCTCATCGGGTTCTTAGCCACAACTGTCTGCCCTGTCGGTCTGTAATAGTCAGAATGCCAGGATTCGAGGAACCAGAACAAATCAGGATGCCCACCCCATGTCTCAATACACCAAGCCCAGTAGATTGTGTCTTTGTCTTCACCGTAGTTCATCCTATTCCACAGCATTGACGCTTCCACAGCTTCAATCTGAGCGTCTATTCCAAATTTTCTCCACTGTTCGGCGACGGCTGCTGCTGCTCTCGTCATGACCGATCTGGTAGAAGCTTCACAGAGAATCGATATCTTCCAAGGTTTGCCATCTGGTAGCAACCATTTACCCTTTTCTTTCTTGAATCCCACGCTCTTCAAGAGTTTCTCAGCGACATCTGGGGCATACTTCCACCAACCATAACCGACCATTTTCTTGATTTCATTGAAGTCTTCTGGAACTTTGTAGCCGTATGCGTATTTGACTGCATCGGCTATTTTCGAAGGTATGTTTGGATCGTATGGCTTGAAGGTTTCAGACCCCACCTTAATTGTGAATTCCTTCAACCACGGTTCGATCTTGTCAAAGTACCACTCGGGACCTTTTCCGGTTGGAGGAACATGAATTGGTGATATCGTTGCGCAGCCATTGTAAGATTGCAATACAACTTGTACTATATCGATAGCCAGTGTCAATGCCCAGCGGACTTCCTTCAAATTGTATGGATATTGTTCGTGGTTCATGATCAAAGATGGGAGAGTTGGGTCGGGGTGTGCCCATGGCCAACCATCAAACCATGTAACGCAGTATGGGTTATTCTGAGAAAGAGTTATTGCTCCCTCAGGTGGTAGATCGTGAATTATGTCGAGTTCATGGGCCATCTGATCCATGACCTTTTTCTCAGGCGAAGCTACTCCTTTGTAGAGAACGAACTTCGGACCCGGCTTCTTGCCAAATGCCACACCGAGATCTGATCTTTCCCAATCTTGCCTCAATTCCCACAAGAACCAATAACCATTCGGATCGTATGATTTCAGCACATATGGTCCGGTTCCAACCGGTGGGTAGAAGTCAAAGGCGACAGGGTCTTCAACCTTCTCGAAGATATGTTTTGGCATAATATAGCACGCAGACCATCTGACTGTGAAAATCGTATGGAATCTTCCGTTGGGCTTTACAAGTTTGAACACAACTGTGTAGTCGTCGACTTTCTTAACCTCTTTCACATTGACTTGCATGTATGCACCCCAAGTCATTTCCGGGTGATTCTTCAGCGTTTCGACAGTGAAGACAAGGTCATCTGCTGTGAATGGCACTCCGTCACTCCAGTAGATCCCCTTTCTTAGTTTTACTGTCATTTCTGTGTTGTCAGTGTTGTATATGGGTGCATCGGCCGCCAAAAGATTGATCCACGTGTCTCCTTCTATACCTGCATCTGGATCAATGTACCACAGAGCTCCCAAACACAGCTGTTGAATCCCGGTTGACCAGCTTGACACGCCTCCTCCCCAAAGGTTAAATCTTGTGGGATTCAACGATCGGCCTGAAGGATCTTCAATGATGATCACTTCGTTTCGTGGTACACCTGGAAGGACTTCCTGTGCAAGGCCCGTTATCCCCGCTATTAGCAGAACTACCAACACAAACCACTTGACATGTCCTACGGACATGCTACACACCTCCCTTAACGGAATTGTGATAAAACCAGCACCTGACAGCAACACCATCCAAGGTGAGAGCAGGTGGGGCCTTCTTTTCACAGATTTCTCTCTTGTATGGGCATCTGTACATGAACTTACAGAGATGCCTCAGATGTAACTGTGCAGATTCAACAGTGCTCTCAATTTGTCGTTTGGCTATCTGCTGTCTCGTTTTTTTGGTGATATCGGGTACAGATTCTCTCAGCAACTGTGTGTAAGGGTGTAATGGAGAAGTAAGAACTTTATCTGCAGGCCCTGACTCAACAATGCTTCCTTTGAGAATGACCGCTATGTAATCACTTATGTAATACGCTGTAGCGAGATCATGAGTTATGTAAAAAATGTGTAGCACCTTCTGATCACGCAATTTTCTGAAGAGATTTAGAACAGATATTCGTAAAGAAGCATCCAACATCGAGACAGGTTCATCAGCGACAAGTATCTTAGGACTAATGAGTAATGATCTTGCGATTGATAATCTTTGCAGTTGTCCGCCAGATAACTCGTGTGGATATCTGCCCTTAATGTCTTCCAGTGTAAGGCCTACTTCGTTGAGAGCTCTTTCAAGCAAATTATAGTTGCTGCTTTTTGCCTTTGAGGTCTTCATCTTTTTAAGCATTAACAGAAAATATGCTTCCACTCGTTTCAATGGGTTAAATGTCTCGAATGGATCCTGGAAAACTGGTTGTACAATCTTTATTAGTTGAGCTTTGGAATAATCCTTAAGATTCTTGTTCATCAGCCAAATATTCCCACTTGTTGGGTTCATGGTTTTGAGCAAAAGGTTTGCAATTGTGGTTTTTCCGCTACCACTTTCCCCAACTAATGTGAAAACAACCGGTTCTCCTGCTATTTCAAAACTCGCATCCCAAACGGCGTGGATTACACTTTTAGACAGAAGACGCCCTACACTGAATGTTTTGCACACTCTCTCAAAGCGCAGCAAGATGTCCTCCACTTTTTTGATACCCCCACGGTTGCAAGATATTGGTAATGCTGACCTAATCGTTGAGAAGTGATTTTTCAAGACGAGCACAGAAGTGTGAGGATTTCTATGACTTTGTACATACCTATATGCATAATTATTGTATACTTATTCGGCTCAGAGAGTCAAATGGTCTGAGCTTGCACAGATCACAATTCATGGCATATAAGTACATTCTGTTGCCAAAAAACCGTTCTTGCTTTCATTTTCTCTGATTTTCTCTGTTTTTCTCGGCATTTTATATCAATTTAGCAGAGACACTTGCGCAACGATATCTCGAGTAAGAATCACCTTTGCCATTTGACTGGTTTTCTCGTTTCACTTGTGAGGTTGTGACTGACACAATGAGGGCCTAGTCATTTCATACCATTTTGCCTTTAGAACGAAGCATTTGTCTTTCGTAGATAGTGTTAAGATATTAGTCTACGAAGCTCGTGCATATGTCCGTTCCTCGCTGTCACTCATATGAGCAGACGATAATTCTACTATTATGTTCATCTGCTTAAGGAGTGACACTTTTACGTGCATGAAGTCGACTTGGGTTAACCTTAAGCAGAATTCTTGAGAGTCATATAGAGAAGGTCTACACATTTCAGATCGTGAGGTAAGAAATTGTCATAAGTATCTTACGCGTACGTACATCGATTTTGACAATATCATCTTTGAACCAATTTTTCCCCCATCGTATATCCATTGATTCGTTTTCCTCAAAATACTCTACTGAGTTTTCAATCTCAAAATTGTTATGGAATTCTTCTTGAAGAGAAAGTCAAACTGATTACCTTGTATCATTTCATTCCTTTCAACCGGATAAATTCTGGTTGGGCTGGTAAAAGAGTTTTCAACATCAATATTGTCAGACGCCAAAGTAATGATCTTCATCTGACCTGTTAACGACGAATCAACAATCTCTACTGTCACTCTTTTGTCTTCAGACCAAGGATTGACTACCTTGAGAACGATTTCTTTCGATTGAGAATCGTACCCAGCTGAGTGATACAAGACCTTGTAATCAACTTTATCGATTATGTCGTGAACCAACTCACCGTTCAAATAGCACTTGATCCTTTTACCATTTACTTCTACTTTCAACAAGTACCATTCATCGCTTATCACAGTCATCGGCACTGTCTGGCATAGAACCATTCGTTGTCCGTTGATAGCTTTCTCGATCACTGATGATCTGTTGGCATAACCACCGATATTCCACCAATAGTAATTGTTGTTGTTCTTTACTCCAAACAAGACCAGAAACCCTTCTGATCCTTCTTTCTTTCTTGCTCTTACTTCTATCGTGTAGTCTGACCAATCTGTTTGCCCGAAATAAGCTCGTCTGTCTTCTGCCAAACTTGATTGAAGGAGCAAACCATTCGTTGTCTTCCAAGTGCCGCGATACACCTGCCAGCTCCTTTCATCGTTATCAAAGTCATCAAAGAACAGAATTTTTCCTTCACGGGCCAAAACTTTTATGTAGTCAAATTCAACAGCAGTTTTCCATGTTCCCAAGCCGATCTTACCTACTATTCTCTCTATTGACCCATTTGTGTGGAGATCTGAGGATAGGATGATATCCACAGGATTATTCATAAAGAGTTTCTGCGCATAATAACTCGGTGTACCATAGACTTGTGAATTGTTGAACCATATGAGATCGGGGGTCCATTGTGACCATCCTACTCGATTGAACAAAGGTGCGTACGAAGCCATTATCACCACATCGCTGTTTCTTTCTAAACCAGTCATGAAGGCTGCTTCACCAAGAGCTGCCTGGAGGTTATTCCTTCTACCGATTGTATGAACTGCATATTCACCCACCATCACCTTTGGCCCAGATCTATCGTAATCGTCATATCTATTTGCATTTGCGAGAAACCATTCATAAGATGCATAGATGTGTTCGTCCACTATGTCTACCTGATTTCTTCTTGCCCATGACCAAGCTTCGTCAAAGGAAGGTCCTTGATATTCTGGAGGGCAACTGAAGATGAGTTTCATCTGCGGATGATTTTTCTTGATTTCTCGCTGGAACAACTCAAAACGTTCGTAGTACTCTTTGCCCCAATTTTCGTTGCCAATACCGAGGTACTTCAATCCTATTGGTTCTAAAAAGCCATGATCGATTCTCTTGGTGCCCCATATCGTACTTGAATCACCGTTTGCATACTCTATCAAGTCGAGCGCGTCTTGTATCCATTGATCCATATCATTCAACGGAGCAATCTGTGCTCCTCTCACTTGACAAGAAATACCGGCATTCAATATTGGCAGCGGTTCTGCTTTCAAAAACTTGCTCAGCGAAAAGTACTCGTCAAATCCAATACCATACGATTGATGATAACCCCACAGATTCACTTTAACTTTTCTATCTTCTATAGGTCCTATGGTCTCTTTCCATCTGTATGCATTTGCCAGATTGTAACCCTCAACCAAGCAACCTCCGGGAAATCTAACAAAACCAGGTTTCAGATCCAACAGCATCTTCACAAGATCGTTTCTCATAACTCCCATGAGTGAATCGGTTGGTAGCAGAGAAACCATATCCAGAGAAAGATCAGACAATCCATCAATTTTCAGGACTAACTTGCCCTTTGAAACAGTCTCAGGGATTTTGATAGCCAATCTGTACTGTCTCCAATTGGTTGAATCAACTGTGACTGTCTCTGTGAAGTAGATCTTACCGACTAAGTCTTGTATTGAAATTGTCATTCTGGAACTTCGGTGCAAGGCTTTAGCGTAGAGTGAAAGGAGATAGTCTCTGTTTTCCTCAAGATATATACCATCGTAACCTTCGTTGATTATACTAACCACGGCTGATGGTTTTTCCAGAGATATCCTCAGATAATGCTGGTTGTTCTGGTTCAATGGGTCTGTATTCTCTATTCTTGCATGCACATCAGTACTTTTTTCTACAGACCAACCCTCCAGGGGATTCGAATGTTCAAATGAACCATTTCTGACCAATTGCGCGTACAATCCACCATCAATAGCATGATTGATATCTTCAAGGAAAATACCAAAGAGTGTCGGTGGTACTTGATGCAGTTGTTTGTCAAAATCAATGATCAATCTGTATGAATTCTCCCCAGCGAAGAGTCCGCAAAAAAACGAGACGAACAAGAAAGTCATCGTGATAGCCGATCGGCTCATTTATCACCACTTCCATTAAAGACCACCGTAAAATCATTGATCTTCCCTTTCGACACCGTTATGTTAAATATTTTTTCCTGATCATCATATTTTGCTCTTATCTCATAAGTCCCTGGAAAGCCTCTGAAACTCACCTTTCCTTCTTGGTCAGTTCGTATGTTAAGAGATGTCTTCCATTCTCGATGAATCAGATCTTTTAGAACATAGTACATCGGTTTTATCGTCAGATCATCCCTTAGGAAGCCACTACCTTGTTGCCAGGCCCGATAAAAGTTCCAGTACACAATTACCTCAACAGCAGGATGGCTGAAAAAGAACGTGTAGAAGATCTTAACAATTTCTGCCTGCAGTTTTTCGGCGGTCTCTACATCTACATTGAAAGCCTCAATAACGGCCAGAAGGGGAATCTGAAATTCGGTGATGTGAATGGGTTTTCCAAGAACAGCTATCTCGTCAAGGGCTGTGTAAATCCCTTCGAGATTCTCAAGTTGCATCTTCAAATCTCGAGCGTCGAAAATATGCGCCTCGACACCTATTATGTCGATTAGATTCTCTTCAATCAATTTACGGGCGAGGTTGACAAACCTACGGCGTGTGTCGTTGTTGGTCAATACACCAAATTCGTTCAAGATCAATTTCGCATTGGGGTCAACCTTTCTTGCAAGCCTGTATGCTTCGATGACGTAGTCTTGTGAGAGATTGTCAAACCACCTTTGAACGATTGGTTCATTCACAACATCCCACATCTGTATTAAGCCTTTGAACTGAGTCATTTCGCGAATTACCCTGTTGTACAGAAGATTACGAACTTCTTTCCATTCCCCTGCAGATCCTTTTGCCACAACCCATCCTGGTACACCTACGCTCGGTGGATTCCCCCACACAAGGGTGTGTCCTTTTGAGGTGATTCTGTTCTCATTCAACCATTCGACGATCTTCTTTATTGCCTCAACCAACGGCAGAAAGCCAGGAGCCGGTTCATAATCTGACCAGTAAAAAGCTGGTAAAGTTGCATAATTGAACAACTCGACATAAAGCTTTTTGTACTGATCCAGTTGATCTTCGGGTAGAGGCTTTGTTCCGAACCTGTTTCCTCTCCTGTAGCTATAGGGTGCATAGGCAAAGAGTAAATATTCTGGTGCATTGCCAAAATAGAATTCATGTGTGAGTTGGATACATTCCACTTCCACGTCCGCCATCGATCTTCCGTTTTCATCCAAAACAATTATGCTCGCAGACAACTTTTTGTTTTCCTCGATTGATTTCAGATATTTCTGCAAATTCACATTGATTATCGTTTCAACAGCCATACCTATCTCACCACCAAGCAGGAAGAAAAAGAGAAAACTAATCTGTATGAACTTTTTCAGCCAAACATGCATCATGAAGATCAACTCCATACGAAACGGTGATATCACTTTCCAATGGATCCGAGTGACACACCACGCATGAGATATCTGTGAAAAGCCACGAAGATAATGAGAACTGGTGCAACAGAGATAAAGGCGGCAGCCATTGATGGACCTATACCTCTGTACGGATCACCCCATCCTGCGCTGAAACGCACAAGTGCGATTGGTAAGGTAAATTTGCTCGAGGATGTCAGTACGATGAGCGGCCACAGAAAGCTGTTCCAAGAACCCAAGAATGTCATTATACCCAATGTGACAAGCGCCGGCCTGATCAGTGGAACGACTATTTTCGTCAAGATGCGTATACGCGAGCAACCGTCTATCAAAGCTGCTTCTTCAAGTTCTTTAGGAATTCCAAGCATGTACTGGCGCAGCATGAAAACACCAAAGGTTCCACCTAGTCCTGGCAAGATCAAAGCCGCGAAACTGTTCATCAATCCCAGACTGTTGATTATGAAAAAGTTGGGAACCAAGAAAAGGACAGATGGAAATGCCAGTATTGCAACATATGTCCAGAAGATTATTCGCTGTCCCGGAAACCTCAACCTTGCGAGTGCGTATGCAGCTGGTGTAGCAACGAGCAACCCAGTAATGGTCGCTATCCCAGCCACTACAAAGCTGTTCCAGACCGACCTGCCAACGTTGATACCCCCTGCAGCTCTTGCAACAACTGCGTAGTTTTCGAAAGTCATTGGTGAAGGTATCCATCGGGGAGGATCTTCCGTTACTGCAGTGGTTGTTGGCTTGAGGGAGGTGGTCAGCATCCAGAAAATCGGCACAAACCACAGTACTGCCAACGACCATATGAGTACTGAGTATACAGCTTTTCTGATCACTGACCTCCTGATCTTTTTAGTCTGCATGTCATTCCACCTCCGCTGATCTGACTGATTGCGTCAAGAGAGCCAACTGTATCAATCCAAAGGCAATTACTATCATGAAGATATACCAAGATATCGCTGCGGCACGACCAAGCTGTTGCCGCTCAAAACCAACCAGATACAGATAATAGACCATCGTACGCGTGCTTCCGGCAGGTCCTCCACCTGTTAGGATGTACACCTGATCAAACAAACCGAAAGCAAGTAATACGTGTCTTGCCACATCAAAAAACATCACATTTCTTATCCATGGAAGCGTTACATGTACAAACCTTTTCCAAGGTCCTGCGCCATCTATTTTTGCAGCCTCATACTGTTCTGGTGGAATTCGTTGCAGTGCACCAATGTAGAGAAGAACGCTGAAGCCAACAATCCACCAAGCTGTTATCGTGATTATCCAGGTCCATGCAAAGGTAGCACTCTTGAACCAAGACATAGGATCCAATATCAACCCCAACTGCTTCAAGTAGTAATTCGCCAAAGCGGCAGGTTGAGAACCAAGTATCCATCTCCAAGAGAACAAAATGCCAATGGAGCCAAAAAATGCCGGTGAGACAAAGGCAACAAGGGGCCAAAGTTTCGCATACATTTTCTGATTCAAAATCAGCGCCAAGACGACACCCAAAGCTACAGTTAGTGGTACGCTGATCGCGGAGAAAAAAACAGTGTTCTTCACCGTTTCCCAAAATCGCGAATCATTCCACACACGAGAAAAGTTTTCAAATCCAATGAATCTGGGTTCGCCAAGAAGACGCCAATCATGAAAACTCATTATCATACCGTAAATCAGTGGCGCTGCTACAAAGAGGGCAAAGAAGAACAAGTGGGGGAGGAGGAACATGTAGGCTCCAACCCCCGTTCTAATACGTTTAGACAGCGGTCGTGCCATAGCTCACACCTCCTCCCCTAAATCTTATTTCTTTTGACCAGACCAGTAGTCTTCCAAGATGTCCCTCACTTCGTCGGCAGCCATCTGCATAGCCTTTTCTGGTGTCAACTTTCGAGTAACGAGTACATCCTCAAGATGTACTGCCACAGCATCTAAGACCTCGGAGAGTATCGGGAACATCTGGAATGTCTTAACGTTTGGAAGCTGTTGAGCAACCGCGTATATGTGTGGAAGTTTTTCCTTCAGCTCCCGGCTCTGTGCGATCGATATTCTTGCTGGGGTTTGTCCAGCTGCGTACCATTCTATAGCATGATCCCAAAGGTATTTGACCCAAGTCATAGCAGCTTTGAGCACAGCTGGATCTTCAACCATGACCTTCGTTAAGGCAAGAACATGGGAACCACCGAAAACTGCCTTGTGGGTACCAAGTTGTGGCGCAGGAGCTGCTCCAAAGTTCTCTCCCAAAGCTTCTTTGAATGCTGCTGCCGTCCAAATTCCTGTGATCAGGAAGGTGGATTGCCCACCAAGAAAGACCGGACCTGGATCAACACTTGCCTTTGGCAAGTATCCCTTATCTTGCATTTCCATCATGAATCTCAGTGCTTTTGCACCAGCTTCCATGAAGGCTGGCTCTTTGAAATCTGGTGTGAGTAAGTCGCCACCGAACTGCCATAGATAATGTACCCATAGCCAGCTCCAAGATGGGTTTTCATAATATGGAGTTACCCCTTGCGGTGTGACTTTCTTCAACGCTTCTAAAGCCGCAAAAAACTCTTCTCTATTTGTCGGTGGCTTGTTGGGATCAAGACCGGCCTTCACGAAATTACCGCGGTTGTAAGCCATGTAGAATATCCAGCAGTCAAGCGGTATTCCGTAGATCTTGCCGTTTTCAATCAACCCTTCGATCAAACCTGCGTAAATATCGTTAACGTCGATTCCATATCCTTCGAGTTCATCAGCAGTAAATGTCTTCAAAAGATCTTTGAAGGCTGGCAATACATACTTTCGAGTGAACAAAACTTGTGGTGCTTGTTTCGTAGCAACACCTGTGGACAGTTTCATCTTGTACTCAAGATCATTCACCAGAACAAGGTGAACAACTTCGATATCCGGATGTTCTGCATTGAACCTCTGAATGATCTTGTCCATGTATGCACCGTCTTCACCAGCAAGAGGGGTCATGAACGTCAAAGTTATCTTTGCATTCACTAACGAAGCTACAAACAGGAGGGCAAAAATCACCAAGAGAATCCTCTTCATACCCATAAACTTTCACCTCCTTGAGGTTTAACCCCGCAATTGAGCGCTGATTGATGGTTGAAAATCTGCAGAATGAATTTCAAAACTAAGTAAAGCCTGTTTCGTGTTTGAGATCTCTCACCCTCATCACCCCCGCTTTGTTCACAATGTTTTGGCAGAAAAGAACTATCTCAACCAAGATAAGCTACAAGAGTGGTAGAATGAATCACGCTTATGCAAAATGCTTAGCAAGTTCGGAGATACCTCAGTATATGTACGTACATTAGTATTATCAACAATGAAGGCTTCCCTGTCAAACTGCAAGAAAGCCTTCAACAAGGTAATTCAAGGCTTTTGGAGCAATTAGCAACGAGATGCTCTGTCCTGTTCATTGTATCTTTGAATTTCTCGTAATCTTTATGTCTTTTACATAGAATTTTCTTTGCAAACCACGAATGAGTAGAAACTGATATCCAAGTTCGAAGATGAATTTTCTCATTATGAGAAACAAACTGGAATTTTCATCCTCCAATTTTCACTTGAAAGCCTCTTGAACTTATTTTACCTTCCACATATTTCACTGCCTTGTTGATATCTTTTGAGTTGCTCATTTTATACTCTTTCCAAAGTGCTGAGTATTTCTCTGAAACATTGTGATAAGGCAGCAAATCTATCTTCAGCCTGGTGTTGAGTGAAGCCAAAAAGTTGCACAGGTCTTCTACGTCTTGTTGTGAATCGTTCACACATGGTATCACAGGAATGCGAATCACTATTTTTTTTCCTTTTTCAATGAGTAATCTCAGATTGTCTTTTATCACACCGTTGCTGACACCGGTGTACCTGATGTGTTTCTCTTCGTCGATGATCTTCAGGTCATACAAAAACAAATCCACAAACGGCAGAAGTTTTTCCAGACATTCCTGGCTCACATAACCAGAGGTATCAATGGCAACGTTTATCCCTTGTGATTTGATTTTGGGTAATACTTCCAACAGAAACTCGCTCTGTAACAATGGCTCACCACCAGAAAAGGTTACACCACCATCAGATTGGTCAAAGTACATTATGTCTTTTTGTAATTCCTTCAAGAGATCTTCTGGTTCCATCAACTGCCCGACACTCTTGAGAGCAGTTGTCGGGCAATATTGTGTACATCTTCCACAAAGCGTACATTGATCCTTTCTCAGAATCAAGAGATCACCATTAAAACTCAAAGCGTGATTTGGACATGAAGCAATACATGACCCACAGTGTATGCACTTGTACTTCGCCCACATCAGTTCGGCCTTTGGAGATATGCCTTCTGGGTTGTGACACCATAGACAAGAGAGAGGACACCCTTTCAAAAACACAGTTGTTCTTATTCCGGGGCCATCGTGTACGGAGAATCTCTGTATGTTAAAGACAAGCGCGCGCATTTTTATAGTTCACCTTGCTCCGTTCGCGCTATGATCTCTTCCTGCAATCCCTTAGGGAGACTGACAAAATAATCGCTGTAACCGGCAACCCTCACCATTAAGTCTTGAAAATCCGTTGGCCTTTTCTGGGCCTCTCTCAACAATTCTGAAGAGACTACATTGAACTGTACATGGTGTCCACCCATTCTGAAAAAGGTCCTTATGAGTTTCCCAAGTTTGGTCAGATTTGTATTATCTTGTACCAAATCGGGCGTGAGTTTTTGATTGAGCAATGCCCCACCTGTTTTGTCCCAATCGCACTTGCAGACAGAATTGAAAACAGCCGCTATCCCTTTTCTGTCTGCGCCTTGGACAGGTGAGATACCTTCTGAAACAGGCATACCAGCTTTTCTACCATCGCAGGTTGCCCCAGTTACACTACCAAAGTAAACGTGAACAGTCGTCGGAAGAAAATAAGCTCTTCGAGACGCCTTTCTTATGGGTGAGGGGGCATAACTCTCCACAATTCGAATAATTTCATCGACAAGTTTCTTAGCTATATTGTCAGCATAATCGTCGTCGTTGCCATACTTCGGAGTTTTGTTCAGAAAGATCTGTCTCATATGTTCATAACCTTGAAAGTCTTCACGCAAAGCTTTCAGAACTTCTTGATAAGTGAAAAGCTTCTTGTCGAAAACGTTCCACTTCACAGAAGCAAGTGAATCTGTCACAGTCCCCAGGCCAACGAACTGAATGTACTGAGTGTTGTATCGAGCTCCACCCGAATTATAATCTCTTGCATTCTCCACACAATCTTGAATCCACAAAGACATGAAAGGGACAGGCAAATACTTGGCATAGAGGGCCTCTATGATGTCATTGCCTTTCATCTTTACATCTATGAAATATCGAAGTTGTTTCACAAAAGAACTCCAAAGGTCATCGAAACTCTGTGGTATTTGTGTTTCCAAGCCTATGCGCTTACCTGTTCGTGGATCGATACCACCGTTGAGTGTTATCTCCAGAATCTTTGGCATGTTCAGATAACCTGTCAGAATATAGGCTTCTTTACCGAGTGCACCTGTCTCGACACATCCGCTCACACCTGATTCTCTTGCATCTTCAAGCGTCTTCCCTTGACGCAACATCTTTACAATTATCCTGTCGTAGTTGAAAAGAGGTGGTTCACCAAAACCAGGAGAGAGTGCTTCCAATGCTTTCATTAAGAAAGCATCAGGATTCTTATCACTTATGAGAGCAGCTGTGTTCGGTTGAAGTGTTCTCATTTCAGAAAGTACTTCCAAAATCAAATAGGAAAGATCATTTACCGCATCAGAACCATCTGTCTTAAGTCCACCTATGTTGATCTTTGAAAAATCGTTGTAGGTAAAACTTTCTTCGGCGGTTATCTTCACCTTTGGAACCGATGGTTGATTGTTGAACTTGATCCAAAACGCTTGAAGCAGTTCTTTTGCCCTTTCTCTGGTCAAAGCACCCGACATTATATCTCTTGAATAGAATGAATAGAGATGTTGGTCTAATCTGCCAGGTGTGAAAGAATCCCAGGGATTAGTCTCATAGGTGATACCAACGTGGATAAACCAATAATGTTGAAGAGCTTCCCAAAAACTCTCTGGCGCATGCGCTGGGACCTTTTCGCAGATCTCCGCCATCTTCAAGAGTTCTTGCCTTCTTTGGAAATTTTGCTCGTTCGCAGCGAGGTCTTTCAATTTTTTACTATATCGCCTTGCATAGATTAGAATTGCATCGCAAGCAATATCCATGGCCTTGAGTTCTTCAAGTTTTTCAAAATATTCTTGATCTGAAGGAGCAAGTTGGTCGATTTTTTCCTTTATTCTCTTCTTTATATCCAAAACACCCGTTCTGAAAATCCATCCACCACCAGAGGTGTGCCCAGGTGCTCTTTGTTCCATGAATTCAGTCCAGATTCCCGCTTCATATGCGTCTTTCCATTCCCGCGTCATGTTTTCGAAAATGATATCTCTCATCGCTTGTCCACGCCAGAAAGGTATAATCTCTTGCTCGTAAATGCCACGTACCTGATCATCAACTTGAAATGGCATGTTCTTTCTTGTTGCGAGTGTATCGAGATCTTCAAGTGTGTGAACACATATTTCAGGGTATGTTGGAACCTCTTTTGGTCCTGTTCCTCGAATACCAACTATGAGTTGACCTTCTTCCAATGGGAGACTACAGTTCTCCATGAGGTATTTGAAAGCCATAGCACGAAGAACGGCGTATGAAACATTCTTCGGAGCTTTAGTTCTGTAAAAATCCGTTACCAACTTTGCTCGCTCGAGAGATATTCTTTCTTTCGCTTGAATACTCTCCTCTCTCAACTTCTCAATTCGATCACTCACTGGTTTTATACTTGAGCGTCTTCGCTCGATTTCTTTGTCAAGACTTGTTTTCAAACCACCCACCTCCTGTGGTTACATTTTAGATCATGACAAGCTCTTCACTCAAATCTGTGAGTCTCTCAAAACAATTTTCACGGACAATTACATCGTTTTCTATCCTGATGCCGAATTTCCCTGGTATGTAGATTCCTGGTTCCACCGTTACTACCGCTCCGGTTGGGAGTGGTTCATTAAACGTTGGCCCCATTCTGGGTGCCTCGTGGACTTCGAGTCCTATACCATGTCCCAGTCCGTATTTGAAGCAGTATTCAGTGTACTTACTCTGAAGAATAACAGACCTCGCTACTTCGTCGACTCGACTGGGGATCATCCCAGCCTTGCCTTCATTTGTCGCTTTGTCAAGAGATTGTCTCACCAACTCGTAACACTCAGTCATCTCCACAGACGGTTTCCCCAGTACCACCATTCTTGTTATATCACAGCAGTAACCGTCAACGCGCGCACCGAAGTCGAACAAGATCAATTCTCCATTTCGTATCTTTTTCGCCGTGGGTTTGACATGTGGTTTTGAAGTACTGGGTCCTGAACCAATGAGAGTTTCAAACCCCACTTGTCCACCTAATTTCTTGATCCTGTATTCGAGTTCGGCACAAATCTCAATTTCTGATATACCCTCCTTAATATGATTAAGGGTTTCTCTAAAAGCCTGTTCGGCTATTCTGCTCGCAGCACGTATTTTGTCTATTTCTTCCTCACTTTTAGTGGAACGCATTCTGTAGAGCACGTCATCTACTGGTATGAACTTAGCTTTCAGTTCTTCGCTCAGTTCTCCATAAGTCTTGCAGTCAAGTCTTTCTGCTTCGAAACCTATGAATTGCGCAGACAGTTCCTTAAGAAAAGACGCCACAGTTCTTGTCAGTTTGCCACCAGTGTGTTTGACCAAAACAAAGTTGCTTTCTTGTTCTGCTTGTTCAAAGTATCTTGAATCAGTGATTATGTAATTGGATTCATCCCGAATTATCAGAATGCTGCACGAACCTCGAAAACCGGACAAGTAGAAGGTATTTGCTGTTGATGAGCTTTCATAGTTCCAAATCATCACTGTATCTATATCCTTGTGAACGTTGGATCTTACATAATCGATTAATTGCTTGGCTCTTTTCATTTACTTTCCCCTTTCTAATTCAAATTGATCTTACCCACACAACCATTGGTCCTGCAGTCCTATTTGCCCAAGAATAATAAGGAACGAGCCGCACCTCAACTGGTTTATCCGCCTTCAGTTTTTCCGTGGGTATATAGAGTGCACCTTTCCAGTCTTTCATGTCCTGAGCAAAACCTTGTCCTGAAATCGAAACAATCTTACCCAAAACAGGAATGCTGTTGTAGTGAACTTGCAACTGAGGATTTTTGGGTAATCCTAATGCCCGAACTTCAAAATCATTATCTGCGGCTTCTGCACAATAGACAATAGGTCCTCTCTTAATTGCAACCTTTCCTCTGCTCTCTTCTACAAACGGATGGCTCTGAATCGTCTCTACGAGCATCGAAAGTGACAAATCTATAGAATCTCCTGTTTTCCAGATCCTTTTTATCCCCGCATAGCCATTCTGCGGTTCGGTGCTCACATCTTGACCGTTGACTTTTATCGAGAAATCTCTTGCCCAACTTGGTATTCTCAGATAGATCGCCACCGGGTCCGTGATTTGTGAACTTGCTACACGGATCTGCACTTGTGCAGACCATGGATAATCTGTTTCCATTGCCAGCGCCATCATTCCAAAACGTGTTCTGATGTTAGCTGTGTTTTTCTCATAAAGATTGACAAAAACAGCTGAACCATCCTTCTTCATAGAGTATATGTATCCAGGCAGAGAGGTAATTAACCTGGCTATGTTTGGTGGACAACACGCACATTCAAACCATTCTTTTCTTCTGTGTGTACCGTCGCTTTCGAGTGGGTTATCATAGAAATAATGCTTTCCGTCCAAGGAGATACCTGAAAGCAGTCCATTGTATAGTACTTGCTCCATGATGTCTACATACTTTGCATCACCTGTTGCCAAGAACATTCTGTAATTCCACATGAAACTGGCAATTGCTGCACAAGTTTCTGTGTATGCTTTCTTGTTTGGCAATTCGTACTCGTTACCAAAGGCTTCCCCTTCTGCTCGAGCTCCGCATCCCCCAGTGATGTACATTTTCTTTTCGACCAAATCATGCCACAGTCTCTCAAGTGCACGCCAGAGATCTTCTGCGCCGGTTTCCAAATACAAGTCAGCAGCCCCACAGCACAAGTACAACATTCTCACGGCGTGGCCAACAACCTGGTCCAGTTCGATGAACGGTTTATGGTCCACGAAATATTCTCGGGTTATTCCAGGATACTTTGAACTGCTCGCATAGCCTCTACCTCGTGCTCGCACAAAATAGTCTGCTAATTTGAGATACTTGTCATCACCGGTTTCCCTGTAAAGTTCGACGAGCGCCATCTCGACTTCGGGATGCCCGTCCAACTCGGGTTTCTTGCCTGGTCCAAAAACAGTATCGATATGATCGGCAAATCTCTTAGCTATTTCGAGTAAGGAATTCTTACCAGTGACTCTTTTATGTGCAACGGCAGCTTGGATAAGATGTCCTGCACAATACATTTCGTGAGACCATCCCAGATCTGTCCATCTTTCATTTCTTTTATCTTTGGGATAATAACTATCGACATAACCATCTTCGTCTTGAGCTGCCCTGATTTCCTCAATAGCAGAGTCGAGATTCTTTTCGAGCCTTGTATCTACTTTTGTTGCAAAGAGAAAAGAAACGGCTTCAGCCCATTTGTGTACATCAGTATCGTTGAAGCGAAATCCTTTGAAAGTACCCTTTTTCTTACCAGAGGCAAATCTCAAGTTGTCTATTCTTCCTTCCTTTTCAAGCATTTCATACATACTCGGTAGTGTTACATTGGCTGCTCGATCGAGGTAATCACCAAGAAAGCCTGAAATGTGAACATCAGATATTTCTAAACCTTCCAAAAATGCATAAGGACTTTTCTGTGTATCAACAGGTACCTTTTTTCCCATTGCCACTCAACCTCCTTTTTGATCATTTCATTCCCGTCATAACTATGCCACGTTGAAAGTAGTTCTGCCCAATGAAGTAAATCAAGATCGGCGGAATCATAATCACCGAGGAAGCTGCCATCAACAAATTCCACTTGGTGCTGTAGGCACCACGAAAGATGGTTAAACCAACCGCTAATGTGTATTTGTTTGCATCATTCAAATAAATGATTGGTCCCATCAAGTCTCCCCATACACCCAGAAAAGTAAACACAGCCACAGTTATGAGTGCAGGTTTAGAAAGAGGAACAACTATTCTCCACAGAACTTGCCATGGCGTTGCCCCATCAAGATAAGCTGCTTCATCGAGTTCAATTGGCAGTCCTGAGAAAAATTGCCTGAGCATGAAAATGTAATAAGCGCTTCCACCAAACCAAGCCGGGACGGTCAGTGGCAAGTAGGTATTTACGAAACCCAAAGATTTCCACAAGATAAATGTGGGAATTAAAGTTACAGCATAAGGTATCATGAGAGATGTCAGGATTATGAAAAACAACAGATCTCTACCACGCCAGCGAAGTCTCGAAAAGGCAAAAGCAGCCATAGGAGCCGTTAATAGAGTGCCTGCCTCTACAAAAAATAACACAATCAGCGTGTTGAACAGATATCTGAAAAAAGGCATTGCCGTCAAAGCTTGAGGATAGTTCTGCCACCTGAAGGGTTTTGGTACCCACTCGAGTGGCATTCTGAAGATCTGACCTGAGGACATAAGAGAACTTCTTAGAAGCCAAAGAAAAGGCATCAGGTAAACAACAGAACCCAAAACCAAGATAACGAAGGTAATAGTCTTTCCAGTGAGAAGGGTCGTTCTCTTTGAATGAACCACTCTTAACACCTCCACACACTACTTTCGCAGTGCTTCGTAATAGACCCAGTATCGAGATGTTCTGAATATGATAAGAGTCAGAATCATTATTATTACAAAGATTATCACCGACAAAGCGCAAGCGTATCCCATTTTCCCGTATTGAAAACCATTGAGAAAAATATAGTATGTATAGAACATACTTGCATAATTTGGTCCACCACTGGTCATGATGTACGCTTGTGTGAATCCCCCCTGCAATGCTCCTATGACTCCCATGAGCAAGTTGAAGAATATAGTAGGTGTCATCATTGGTATGGTCACATGACGAAGTCTGTGCCACCAAGTAGCACCATCGAGCATCGCTGCTTCGTAGAGATATTCTGGTATACCTTGTAATCCGGCAAGAAAGATCGTTATTGTGTAACCTATGGTCCAGGTACTCATCACAATGAATGCCGGTATCACTTGTTTTTCATCGTAGATCCATTTGAGCGCTGGTAAACCAAAGGATTTGAAAATGTGATTGAGTAAACCAAACTGAGGATGGTATAGGGTCAGCCACACCATTGCAACTGCTACAGATGGTGTAATTGATGGTATGAAGAAAAATGTTCTAAAAAGAGACCTTCCAGGAACTTTCACATTCAACAACAACGCCCAAAAGAAGCTGACAAGAAGACTTACAATAACGCTGCCAATAGCATAGTAAAAGGTTACAAACAGTGATTTCTTGAATATGAAATCACTGAACAGTTTTGAATAGTTCTCCAAACCTATCCATTGAGGTTGACCAGCCAGCGACCAATTCGTGAAACTCATGAAAATTGCGGCAATCGTTGGTCCAAGTACCCATAGAAAGTATCCAAGAATTCCTGGTAAAGCAAGCATTATACCCCACTTTGTTTCAAATTTTCTCAACTCTGTTCACACCCCTTCCACATAGAACAAAGGGGGGAACGGTCCCCCTTTGAGTGAGATTGACAACAATTACTTGTCATACCTTCCAGCCAAGAGAGGCTTAATCTTGTCAGCCGCTTCTTTGCAGACCTTAGCGATATCTTCCTGTCCATAGAAAATCCTGCTCATCTCCTGAACGACAATAGTGTTGATTTCTGCTACGTTCTTCAGATAAGCGTTCGGATATGGTTTTGCGTATTTGTAGTAATTTATCACAGCTTCTCTGTATTCCTTTGGATGTACTTCTGCGTTTAGCCACTTGCTTATGTACTCCTCTTTTGTGTACCAGTCGATCGTAGTCGGTTGCCACAAACCACTTTTAATCACATCAGCGACCTGGTCAGGGTTCTGGATGAATTTGTAGAATTCCCAAGCTGCTTGCAACACCTCTGGATCATTCTTTACAGCATCTTTGAAGATACCAATTGGCGCACCTTCTACACCAGTAACAGGTGTTTTCATGTATGGAAGCGGTGCCACGCCAAATCTCATACCCTCCTCTTTTGCGATTTGTGCAGCCTCTTGCATAGCCCACTGACCATCAAGGACCATCGCAACCTGGCCCGTTTGCAGAGCAACATTCAAACTTGGGAAGGCATCTGCAGCTGCTGGTGCTATGGCAGCAAAGTCTTTGTAGATCAAATTGTATATCTTCTGAATGGCTTCTACAGTTGCCGGGGAATCTAACATAACTTGCTTTCCATCTTCACTGACAATGTCCCCGCCGTTCGACCATAGCAACGGGTACAGAACCCAGGGGCTTGTTCCTCCTCCACCAATTGCCGCACCGTACTGGACAATGTTTTTAGGATCAAATCCTGGTTCACCTGGTCTTCTGCCTTTGTTGTCAAATGTCAATTTTTTGGCCGTCTCAACAAACTTTTCCCACGTCCATTCCTCAGGTTTTGTTGGAGGATATGGTACCTTTGCCTTGTCAAACAAATCTTTGTTATAGTATGTGATCATAAACTCGGCTGCAAAGCTAACGCCTGCTAACTTCTTGCCGCCATCGAATTTCCAGTACAGTTGTGGTAATTTATTCATGATAACTGGATCAGGATCCTTTTGGAGGAGTTCGTTTAGATCGACAAGAATTCCCTGCGCAGCCCATCCGAGCGCACGACTTTCCACAAGATATGCCAAGTGCGGTGGTTCACCAGATGCAATCATTGCTGACAGTTTTTCCAAATACTGAGGAATGTGCATCGGTACCACTTTGATATTTGGATGTGTTTTGTTGAATTTCTCACAAGCTTGAGTCACAACCTTTGCTTCAAGTTCATCTCCCCAGAATGCAAACTTCAATTCAACTGTTTTTGCTGAAATGAGAACAGCGATAACGAGAAAAACAACTATGCCGAGTCTTAACTTCACAACATCCACCTCCTATCATTTTGTCAAAGTTTGTGAGTCCTCAATTTCCCCTTGAACAACTTGTTCGGTTCTACATATCATATCTTCCTGTAAGCAACGGTTTCAATTTTTCAGCAGCCTCGTTGCACACTTTTTCAATGTCTTCGTTTCCGTAGAAAATTCTTGTCATTTCCTGACCAAAAATCGTGTTGATCTCAGCAGAATTCTTCAGATATGCCACGGGATACTTTTTCGCATACGGATAATAGTTAATAACAGCCTCTTTATACTCAGTTGGGTGTAGTTTCGGATCCATCCATTTCTTTATGTAATCATCTCTGGTGTACCATTCAACGGTTGTAGGTTGCCACAACCCACATTTTATAAGTGGCAAGACATTCTCTGGGTCTTGGATAAATTTGTGGAACTCCAAAGCTGCTTTGAGAACATCTGGATCTTTAACGGCATCCTTAAAAATGACTATTGGAGTACCAATCACTCCGGTAACAGGCTTCTTAAAATACGGTAGTGGTGCTAAGCCGAGATTCAGTGTTCCTTCTTTGATCATTTCTCCTGCTTCTTGCATAGCCCACTGTCCATCGATGACCATGGCGACTTGCCCTGTCTGTAAAGCAATATTCGTGCTCGGAAACGCGTCTGATACAGTGGGTGGAGCAGCAGCATGATCCTTATATATCAGGTCGTAGATTTTGCGAAGTGCTTCTATCGTCTCAGGAGAATTAATCATTGGTTTGGTACCAGTTAGATCGGCAATGTCGCCACCATTCGACCAAATCAACGGGATCAGCGGACACCACCACAATGGAATTACAGCTCCGTACTGTACAATATTGTTCGGATCAAACCCCGGTTCACCTGGTCTTCTACCTTTGTTGTCGAATGTCAACTTCTTGGCTGTCTCAACAAACTTTTCCCACGTCCATTCCTCAGGTTTTGTGGGTGGATACGGTACCTTTGCCTTGTCAAACAAATCTTTGTTGTAGTATGTGATCATAAATTCAGCAGCAACCGTGATGCCTGCTATCTTCTTACCGCCGTCGAATTTCCAATAGAGTTCTGGCAATTTGTTTGAAAGTAACGGATCCTGGCTGATCGCTTCAGTCAGGTCATAGAGAATACCTTTCGACGCCCAGTCCAAAACGTTCGGTTCGTACAGATATCCTATGTGTGGCGGAGTACCAGCGGCTACCATTGCAGTGAGTTTCTCGATATAGTTTGTGGGAATGTGCATCGGTGAGACCTTGATATCAGGATGCGTTTTGTTGAATTTCTCACAGGCTTCACTAACGACTTTCGCTTCCAATTCGGTACCCCAAAAGGTGAAAGTTAACTCGACCTTCTTTGCTGCAAGAGCACTGGCTGCGAGAACAAGCAAAATGACACAAACAGTGAAGATCCTTGAAACCCTCATTACCTTAGCCCCCTTTCAGTATAGAAACGGATGGTACAAAAGTGCCGTTATATGTACGAACATATATGACTCTACCGAAGCACTTGTCACAAGTCAAAGCTGAGGAAGGGTAGCTCTTAGTGAAAGTAAACGAAAATAATTGATCTTATACATACTAAGACCAATTTCTCACTATTTCTCCTGATTTCTTTGATTTTCGTGGGAGATTAATTTTCAACTGCTTGCAAATAGGTTCTTGTTAGTGAAATCGAAGGAGACTACTTTACAGCACCTAAGGTTAGTCCCCTTATCAAATAACGCTGTGTTATGAGTGCAAAGACTATCACCGGTAACATTGTTACCAAACCTGCAGCAGAGAGTGGTCCCCAGGCTACACGCCAACCAGTTATGTATCTTCCAAGATAAACCGGTAAAGTCTGAGCTGAAGCATTGCTTGTCAAAACCAAAGCCAACAAGAATTCACCCCAACTCTGGATGAACGCTAAGATTGCGGCCGCAGCAAGACCAGGTGCACTCAACGGCAATACTACTTGCAAAAAAGCTTGTGTTCGCGATGCTCCATCTATGTAAGCGGCTTCTTCAATTTCTTGGGGAATTTCGTTGAAGAAGGATATCAACAACCAAACGGAGAGAGCCGTTGTTGGCACAAGATACGGAAGAATGAGAGCCCACCAAGTGTTCAAAAGTGATATTTTCGAGAAAATGACATACAAAGGTATGGCGCTCGCAATTGGGGGTAGAAATCTCATCGAGATGAACCAACCAGCCAAACCTGTACCGCCTATTTTTGTTCTGGAAATAGCATATGCTGCAAAGGCTGCGATGATTGTTGAAACCAAGGAAGTAGTAGTGGCAACGATTATGCTGTTGCGCAGGAAAGGAATTATCCCAGCTATCGATGTGGTCGTAGTTCCAAAGGTAGTTGAGCCTGTGCCAAGAAAGTTCGAAAGAGTGAATTTCGTTGGCCAGAACACAGGAGGTGTGGTAAACCATTCAGACTCCTGCTTGAAAGCTGTTAAGAGGATCCAATAGATTGGGAAAAGAAATATGGTTAGAATAAAGACTGCTACAAAAAATCTGATGATTCGTAGAATCTTCTTGCGCGTCATCTTCATCACTCCTTGGAAAGGCCCAGCTCTTTACCTATGTTCAAAACCTTTGTAAGTGTATTTATCAAGATCCCACTCACAATTACTAAGATGACACACAAAGCAGAACCATAACCTATATTCCATCCATAAGAAACCGTGACTTTATACGCGTAAAAACTCCACGTCGAAGTTGCCGAACCAGGACCACCATATGTGGTCATATAGACTGCATCAAAAGCCCTCAACACATCGATGATCCTCAGCAACAATGTCACGTATATGATTGGTCTTAGGAGCGGAAGTTCAACGTACATGAAAAGCTTCCAACCATTTGCCCCGTCGACCTTGCCAGCATCGAGAATGTCCTTCGGCAGTGCTTGTAAAGCTGCGTATAAGATGAGAAAGACAAAAGGTGTCCACTGCCAGATCTCGACTATCATAACAGCCATTCGAGCACTGTTCAATTTACCAAACCATTCTACCGGCTGGAGACCAAGAAGTCCCAGAAAATAGTTGATAGGTCCAAAGATGAAATTGAACAACATCTTCCAACCAAACCCTCCGACCGCCGCAGGCACCATCATCGGGATGAGGAACAGTGATCTGAGAACCTTCTCACCAAACAAATCTCGCAGCAGGTACGAAAGTCCCAAACCCAAGATCATCTCCAATGGAACAGCTATGAGAACCAGCAAGACAGTGAATTCGATCGACGATATTGCCAATCTATCTTGAAAGATCTCAAAATAATTTCTCATGCCGATGAACTGTCCTGTGCCCTTTTTTGAAAGATCAAGATTTGTGAAAGAATTGTAGATCATGTACATGAAAGGATAGATAGTCATCACCAGAAACAATATGACCGCTGGTAACACCATGAACAAGCCTTTTCTTCTCTTCTGTCGAGATATCAAGGTTGTTCCCTCCTCAGACAGGTGTGAAAGGGTGGGTGAGGCTCACCCACCCAGAGGTGCTTTTACTTTGCGAGAACCTTTTCCCATTCAGCGGCAAGTTTGTTCAGTGTGTCGAGTGTCAAAGGAAGCTCTCCAGAGAGAATCTTTGCAAAGTTTATGTTGCTGATGTCCTCGAGTCTTGGTTCTTCTGGTATCCTTGGTCTGAATGTCTCATCAGCATAGATCGACGGTAGAACCTTTACCCATGGGATGGCTTTTTGTGCCTCCGCATCTTCAAGGGTTGATTTTCTCACAGGGGCAATCGCAAACCTGATGAGTTTTTCTTTATCGGCCCATTTTGATGTGGCGAACTGAATGAATTTGAAGGCCGCTCTTTGCTTCTCCAGGGGTATGAACTTGTTGATACCAAGAGCCCAGTTACCGGCTACCGAGCGACCAGGCATTGGGGCAATTCCTATCTTTTCCTCAGCTGGCTGTAGTGCTGGAGATGATTTGAATTGCAGATATGGGTTGGTCCATTGTGGCACCATTGCAACTATACCCTTTGCAAAGTATTCGAGTGTCTCACCGTAGTCAGATCCGAGTGGGTCTGGTGAATAGGGCATGAGAGCTTTCATGTCTTCAAAGGCTTTTAGACCCAAATCACTGGCGAAAGCAGGTTTTTTATCGCTGGTGAAGTAGTCTCCATAATCGAGATCGACTGGTCCAAAGCGTGTTATGCCTTCGACACTTCTTCTGTAAGGACCGAAGAAGATCAGGTACATGTAAAACATGGTGTGTGTTGTGGGGAACATCAGTGCGATGCCATATTGTGTTGGAGAATTCTTGTTAAAGGACTTGGTGAAATATCTTGCCACATCTACAGCCTCTGCCCATGTAGTGGGAACTCTCAAAGGTCTACCGAACATCTTCTCAAATTCTTCTTTGTGTTTGGGATTTTCGAAAAGATCTTTGCGGTAGTAGAACAACATTGTGTTGTTGAAATACGGGAAACCAACCAATTTACCATCCCAAATCCCCAAGTTCTTCGCCAGTGGGAGTAAATCGTCCATGTCGTACGCTGGATCAACAATATCAGGATTTTGTTTGATGAATTCAAACAGATCCACACAGCCTTGACTGACCGCACCAGCCGTCATGACGTCCCAGTTAAAGACATCAAATGCACCTGACTTTGCGCTGATGTCTGCCAGAATTCTGGGATACAAAACTTCCCATGACAGGGTAGTGACATCGACCTTGATGTCGGGGTTCTTCTTCATGAACTCCTCGGCTAACCACTTCAAGGAATCGGCGTTGTCAGAACAAGCAACCACACTGATGGTAACTTCTGCTAAGGCAAGTGCACTCACAACTGCCAGAACCAATGCAAGCAAAACCCTAAACCTCATAGCAACACCTCCCCCTGATGATGTATGAACTTTCATTTGTGCAAAGAATTCTTATGATTGGTCTCCCTACCCCGTTGCACGACGAAAAATAAGATACGTATTGATACGTACATTCCAACTGAATTATACTTTTCTCTCCGGGTGAGACAAAGGCTCAAATGAGCCAAGATGATATGAACTATTTCAAGGAATCGGAATAAAATTCCCATTTTCTCGTATTTTCTTTGATTTACTGTCCTTTTCTTCAAATATCTCTTTGGAGCAATTATTGAGTCAAATCCGGCACGACAACCAATCATAAAATCGCTCAATTGAGAACTGAGATCGATTACTAATTTCTACACAGACCGTCGCAAGACAGTTGTTCTACGACCACAATAGGCTTGAATGGAATCCTTACGCATGAATTATAAAGACAACTTTAATCGATTATTCGAACTGACACCTGTGAAATTATGACTCTGAAGGAGATATACCTTCACTGGCCTCAGCACGACTAACTCAACTTTTTGAGGAAGAACATACTGAAAGAAGTAGAGATTGAAATACGAACACATATTAAGTATCAATCGAATCAATCTCGCAAAAATCTGCACAATTGTGAGAACACGCAGAATATATTTTTGGAAGATCTTAACAGATGTTATCTCTGCCCATATCTTGTATGATACTGAAGATTTAGTCTATCGATCTCAGATGTATCGAGCTGTTCAACGTTTTCCCTCAGAAAAACGAAATAACTCATCTTGGCGACTTCCTCAAGAAAGATGGCTTTCTTCAACGCATCATCCAAAGATTCACCTACAACTATTACACCATGTTTTCTGAGCAAAACCGTTCCTGACTTTCCTATTACCTTCAGAACAGCCTTTCCAATTGCTTCGGAACCGACAGGTGCATACTCACTGACTGGAATCTCTTCGCCAAAGACATCGGCATGTGCGGTGCACAAGACTGGTATTGTTTTTCCCAATACTGCAAAAGTGGTTGCAAAGGTTGAATGAGTGTGTATAATACTCTTCGCCCACTCAAGGTGGTTGTACAAATAGAGGTGCGTGGCGGTATCGATCGATGGTTTCTTGGTTCCCTCGATGATTTCTCCTTGGAGGTCAACCACAACCATATCTGCTGGCTTCAAGAGAGAGTAAGGAACTCCAGAAGGCTTTATAATAACTTTATCATCGATTCTCAAGCTCACGTTGCCGCTCGTGTAAGCAACCAAGCCATATTTTTCAAGGGTCATGTGAGCTTCATAGAGTAACTTTTTTTCAGCCTCATACATCTTTATCACCTCAATTTCGAGGATTTATCAAAGCAACTGAGTTCCTCACAATCAATTCGGGTTGCAGAACATATTTCTCTGCCTTCTCACCATGAAGCATCTTCAGCAAGATTTCAACAGCTTTTCTTCCAACGTCCTCCTTTGGATGGGCAAAGGTTGTCAGAAAGTCTCTGAAATCACCAATTGGTGCATCGTCGAAGCCAATGACCGACACATCGTCTGGTATCTTCAATCCCAGTCTCTTTGCCACGAGCTGAAGCTGCAAAGCTGTAGCGTCGTTGTAGCAGAAGATGGCTGTTGGGCGCAACTGGTTAGGCATGCTCAAGAGTTCATACGCACTCTGCATTGGTGCTCCTGTGAATTCAGAAACGTTGAAAGACTTTTCGTAAATCTTCTCAAAACCAAGCTGTCTTGCCCTTTCGATGAAACTCATCGCCCTCGTTACACTCGGTAAATGAATAGATTTGTACAGAACGGCGACTCTTTTGTGCCCGTGTTCGTGGAAGATCTCTGCGGCTTTCATTCCCCCAAAGGCATCATCTAATATCACGCTTCCACAACCGCCAATCTTCCAGTCACTGTGTACCAAGACCACCTTGATACCATCTTTTACTAGTGACTCAAGATATTCTTTGTTTGAACGTTTCGTGGCACTACAAACGGGATCAATTATCAAACCACTCACGCCTGATTCAACCCATTCGGTGATTATCTGTCTTTCCTTGTTCGGGTCTTCTGATGCGTTCCCAAGCAACATCTTGTAGCCATTTCTGAACAAATAATCTTCTGCTCCGAGTACCACATAAGGAAAGATGTAACTGGTGATCTGTTGGACAACTATACCAACTGTCTGATTTTCTCTCTCTGCGTTCACAAATGTACCAACACCAGGTTTCCTAACAATAACACCTCTGACAGCGAGTCTATCAAGAGCTTTACGAACGGTCTCTCTACTCGCATTGTATTGTTCCATCAACTCTTTTTCAGTGGGCAGTTTCCCACCAACCGAGTATCTTCCCGATTTCAGTTCTTTTATGAGTGCCTGTTCTATGAATTTGTATTTTGGGACTATGATCACTCACCTCCGGATAAGGTACGTACATTATTTTACGCCGATTTTCAAATCAAGTCAAATTTCATTCTCTTGTGGTTTTGTTCATAGAGAACCTTCTTACTGTCACAAAGCTGATTGCTGAATTGGCGAGCGCACTTGAGAGATCTTGGTTAATTTGTGGTTTTGTACTTTCAGGATTACAGCCTGACTTTGCTGAACTGCTGTAGTTCAAGACATTACACGAAGGATTTCGCAGACAAGGTGTAAAATTCTTTGGAAAGGAGCTGAGAGAAGGTGAAAGCTATCTTGTCTGGACTCTTGATTGGTTTGGCAAACCTCGTTCCAGGTATCAGTGGTGGAACGATAGCTGTTGTACTCGGCATTTACGAAGAACTGATCAAAGCCATCGTGGCAACTCTGAAGATCAAGCCGACACGCGAGCAATTGAGACTACTCATCTATGTTGGAATAGGTTTAGTAACAGCGATCTTCGCAGGTTCCAAATTGATCGACATCTCTCTGAAAAGAGCAAGTGGTATCACTTATGCGATTTTCTTTGGTTTGATTTTGGGTACGATTCCGTTGTTGTTCAGACAACTTGGCAAGATAAAGGTCTTACACCTCTTAATCGGAATTGCATTGTTCCTATTCATTGAATTTTCTGGCATCTCTCTTGATCTTTCAAAAGCATTCATTTCGATAGCTGGTTTCCTGGCAGCCTTCGCAATGGTTATGCCTGGTTTGAGCGGATCACTTGTCATGCTCATCTTTGGTGTTTATGAAGACGTTGTCAAGGCAGTGAGTGAAATTGAATTTAGCATCCTGATACCGTTCGGAGTGGGTGTTGTTTTTGGTATGGTGGTGTGTGCGATCTTCATGAAGTACCTCTATGAAAGATTCCCAACACAGACGAAGAACATGGTCTTTGGACTCGTTTTGGCATCACTCATCAAAGTACAACCCTTTGACAAACAAAGCTTTACGTGGCATGGATACATCGTGGTGGTTCTCTTGACAATCACTGCAGCCTTTGTATCATACAGACTGACTAAATTCTCGAGGAATTCTACAAATTGATTCACCGACTGTGTTATAATTGATTTTCGTAGAGAAGGGAGGGGTTCGATGAGATCTCGGTGGTTGATACTCTGTTGTTTGATCCTTACAGCTTTTGCCTTCGCCAAAACCGTTACAGTCGGTACCAGTGCGGATTTTCCACCATTTGAGTACATGGAGAATGGTCAATTTGTAGGTTTTGACATGGATTTGATGAGAGAGATCGCAAAGCTTGCTGGTTTCGAGTTGAAGTTTGTCGACATGAGTTTTGATTCTTTGATACCAGCGCTCAGAGCTGGCCAAGTTGACGTGGTTGCAGCAGCAATGACGATCACCGACGAGCGCAAACAAGTAGTCGATTTTTCACAGCCATATTGGACAGCCGATCAAAGCATAATAGTCAAGGCAGAAAGTGATTTCACCAT